>JAEZLB010000248.1 GCA_023435945.1 Pseudomonadota bacterium
GTACTGGCGTTGCGCGGCAATGCCGTACGGGGCCGGCATCCCGATGGGGCGCTGTGGGCGTATGAGCCGATCAAAAAACAATTAATGCTCAGCACCGATCATTTAAGTCCGAAGTACATGCCGGAATACGTACAGGCGATGCGCCGCTGGCGGCCACGCTTTATCCAGGCCTTTGCCAGTGCTGTCTATCCGCTGGCGCTATGGTTCAAGCAAAATCCCGATGATGAGGTCACGCAGTCGATCCAGAGCATCATGCTCTTCTCGGAAAATGTTCTTGACCATCAAGTCGCCTTGCTGCGGTCGGTATTTCCCGGTGCCGTACTCAAACACTATGGGCATTCGGAGCGATTGCTGATGGCTGCCTCGATGCCGGATGATGATCGTTACTTTTTCTGGCCCCAGTACGGCTTTTTCGAACTGGTCGATGCTGCTGGACGGGTGATTGAGCGCCCGGGTGAGCTGGGTGAAATCGTCGGTACCGGGTTTGACAATGACGTAATGCCGCTTGTGCGGTATCGCACGGGTGACATGGCAATCTTGAGTAGCAACCCGCACCCGCTCTTGCCCGGCTTCCCGGCCGTGGAGAGGATAGAAGGACGCCTGCAGGAATTCATTGTATGTCAGGACAAGCGACTAATCTCTCTGAATGCCGTCACCACTGCCAAGCAGCATCCGTTGCTGGAGTGGGCACAGGCAATCCAGTTCGAGCAACGCACACCAGGATATCTCGTCATGCATGTCGTCATACCGTACAGGCTGTCGCCACAGCAGTTGCAGAAAATTGCGTCAAGCGTACAAGACCGCATCGGGGTTGGCTGCAGCGTCAGTGTTGAACAGGTCAGTGAGATTAGCCGTACCGCCCGTGGCAAGGCATTGATGCTGATTCAGCATCTTGATACGCGGGCGTATTTCGGAGGAGGCAACACGGCATGAGTGAATCCAAGAAAATGCGCGCCATGCCAACGCGGCATGTGGTGATGTTGGGCACGGACTTTCATACCAAAGGGGGAATTTCATCGGTCGTCAACGTCTACCGGGAAATGGGACTGTTCCGTCGTTTCCCTGTCATTTATCTGGCGTCTCACACCGACAGCAGTACCTGGTCGAAGATCACTTACTTCATCGTAGCCTGGTCGCGCTACATGGCCTTGCTGCTGGGTGGCCGCATCGCTGCCGTGCATGTGCATATGTCGACGCAAGGGAGCTTCTGGCGCAAGTTATTGTTCCTGGCACCCACCTATGTTGCCGGCGTCCCGGCCATCTTGCACTTGCATGGCGCAGATTTTGATGCCTGGTACGAGCATGGCAGCATCTGGCGCAAACGGGCTATGCGTGCTGTCTTTGACAGGGCACGAAGCATCATTGTGCTGTCGCAGAGCTGGAAAAAATGGGCGCAAAGCATATCGAGCAATCCATCGATCATTCCGATCTACAATCCGGTGCGCTTGCCGCGATCGGTTGCGTTTTCGGTACGCGATGAGAACTGTATCCTGTTTCTAGGCCAGCTCGGCAACCGCAAAGGTACCTACGATCTGTTGCAGGCAGTGGCGCGCATCACGGACCGGCACCCCGACATGAGACTCGTGATGGCAGGTGATGGCGAGGTCAAGCGTGTGCGTGAAGAGGTGATTCGCCTGGGGTTGCAAAAGCATGTTGAAGTACATGACTGGGTGAGCGGGGCACGCAAGGACGCGCTACTCGAACGCGCGACTATTTATGCGCTGCCATCGTATTGCGAAGGCTTGCCGATGAGTGTGCTGGAGGCGATGGCAACCGGCATGCCGATCATTTGTACGCCCGTCGGCGGCATTCCGGAAGTGGTCACTGATGGCTTGGAAGGACGTTTGATCGTACCCGGCGACGTCGATGCTCTCTGCGCAGCCCTGGACGACCTTCTTTCGCGGCGTGACTTGTGCAGGAAAATGGGTGAGGCTGCGCGGAAAAAGGTGGAGGAAAAATTTTCTGCGGCGCGTATTGTGCCTCAGGTCGAACAGGTATACATGCAACTGGGGGTGCAGCGATGCCAACCCTAACCTGGCTGTTCAATCGCCTGCGGCTGATGAGTTATACAGAAGTGGTCTGGCGTAGCAGAAAGGCGGCTGGCATTCACATTGAAAAAATACGTTCGCGCTTAATGCCGCCACCGCTGCCAGCCATCACTGAGACGGAGCGTTGGGGTAAACCTTGGCTGGCAGCCGCTGTCAGCCAGACGGAAGTGCACGCCGCCCGGTACTGTGAAGCTGCCGAGCGTATTCTGAGTGGTTCCTACGATGTGTTTTCCTGTAAAGATTTGTCGCTCGGATTTCCGCCATCATGGAACCGGGATCCCAAGACTGGCGTAGACGCGCCATTGGTCTTTGGTAAAACCCTTGACTACCGCGATGCCCGGATAGTAGGGGACATTAAATACCTTTGGGAAATTAACCGGCATTATGAGCTCGTCACGCTTGCGCAGGCATGGCACTTATCGGGTGATCCACGCTACAGCGCGGCCTGCCGCCAGATGCTCGACTCGTGGTTCGACGCATGTCCCTATCCCTTGGGCGCGAACTGGACTAGTTCCCTTGAGCATGCGGTACGCTTGGTCAACTGGTCGGTGGCGTGGCAACTGCTTGGGGGACCAACAGGTCCTTTATTTGATGGAACGGATGGCAGAGCCTTTCGCAGCCGTTGGCTGGGCATGATCTACCGCCATTGCCATTTCATCTCCCACCATTTATCGCACTACTCGTCCGCTAACAATCACTTGCTGGGCGAATACATGGGAATGTTCATTGCATCGGTGACATGGCCTTGCTGGAGTGAAAGTAGGGCATGGCGTGATACGGCATTCAAGGGATTAATTGAACAGGCATGCCAGCAGAATGCCGAAGATGGCGTGAATCTCGAGCAGGCCCTGTGGTATCACCATGAAGTGGCCGATATGCTGTTGTTGTGTGGTCTATGCGGGCGCCACAACGAAACCGAATTTCCCCAGCCCTACTGGCAACGGCTGGAAGCAATGCTTACTTATGTGGCAGCGACCATGGATGTCGCCGGCAATGTACCCATGATCGGCGATGCTGACGATGCGGTCATGGTGCGCTTTTCAGTCAATCCGGATTTTAATGTCTATCGCTCCCTTCTTGCGACAGGCGCAGTCTTGTTCAAGCGTGCGGATTTCAAGAAAAAGGCCGGGGACTTCGATGAGAAATCGTGCTGGCTATTGGGCATCGCCGGCGCGACCCAGTATGCCATGTTGCCGATTACGCCTTGTCCGCCAGATCGGCAACGTTTCCCGCAGGGGGGATATTATGTCCTTGGCTCGGATTTCAATACGGAGCAGGAGGTCAGGATTGTCGCTGATGCGGGTCCACTCGGTTATCTGTCAATTGCCGCGCATGGGCATGCCGATGCCTTGGCCTTTACACTTTTCGCCGGTGGGCAAGAATTGCTCATCGATCCAGGAACCTTTTCTTATCATACCCAACCGGCATGGCGCTCTTATTTTCGTAGCACCGCAGCCCACAATACCGTCACTGTGGATGGCGTGGACCAATCCGAAACGGCAGGCAATTTTATGTGGTTGCGCAAGGCACAGGCAGGCTGCGAGCTGTGGGAGACGGGTAGTGAAGCCGATGTATTTGCAGGATGGCATGACGGTTACCGCCGTTTGTCCGATCCTGTGCTGCATAAGCGCAAGTTAGTGTATCAAAAGCGCGAGCGGGTACTCCTGGTAGAGGATCTCCTCGAATGCAGCGGTAGGCATGAGGTGGCATTCTGGTGGCACTTCTCGGAAAAATGCGAGGTCCGCATCGATGGCGGCCGTGTCCGGGTACGCTGCGAGCATGTTGAATTAACGATGGAAAGACATGATGCGCAAGGAGAGCCATGCCTTGTGTCAGGAAGAGCGCATCCGCCCGCCGGCTGGATTTCGCGCCGCTTCGACGAGCGCCAGCCATCCCCCTCGGTGGTATGGAGAGAGAAGATCGTGGGTACGACCAGGCGGGTGACAATACTGCGACTTCATTTAAGTGAGCAGGCGATATCCGGAGCCTGGCTATGACGGCAAGGAGGGGAAAGCCAGGCACAGGATTGTGAGGCTTACCCGTCGCTGGATGAATCGCCTTCGCCGGTTGCTGGAGCGGTGAAGAGAACACGACGATACTTGTTCTGCGGTACTCCACTTCGCATGTGGCCTCATCGCCCGGCACCCTGGGCAAAAAGTAGGAAGTACTGCAGTGAAGCCTGATGGCAGCAGCAAAAGACCGGAGAATTGAGGAAGTTACTAACCATCAATTGCCAGCGCAGCGCCAATGTTTAAAGGCCGCAGGCTGCAAACTTCCTGTCGGTCTCTCAGTGCCGGGATGGGAGGGGCTTCTGCCTGAATCAGTTGTTCTTCGTCGAAGCGGTACGCTGCTCCTTGATGGCCTGTCCTAGGTCAATAACCGCCATCGCATAAAAATAACTGCGGTTGTACTGGGTGATGGCAAAGAAGTTAGGAGTGCCCAGCCAGTATTCGGTTGGGTCCGTGCCATTTTGTAAATCTACCAGTCCGTATCGGAATTCAGGCGGCGTACCTTCTTGCGGTTGCACGCCCGCCTGGCGCAAGTCTTCGAGGGTATTTTTCGCGACCAGTCCCTGCTTCAGCAGGTGCTCCCACCGCTGTTCATTGCCAGACACCTTTGCCGGGAAGGCAAAGGGTTGTCCTGGTTGCCAGCCATGGTGTTTCAGGAAATTGGCAACGCTGCCTATCGCATCGACTGGCGAATTCAGCAAATCGATCTGGCCATTTCCATCGAAATCCACCGCGTATGCAAGTATGCTGCCCGGCATGAACTGGGGCAGTCCGATCGCTCCGGCATAAGAACCGGTGAGCGTGAAGGGATCGATACGGCGCTCGCGTGAGAGCAGCAAGACGTTGGCGACTTCGCGCCGGAAATACTCCATGCGCACGTTGCGATTCGGCGTGTCCGGATACGCGAACGCCAGCGTGGTCAGTACGTCCGGCACGCGGTAGCGGCCGGTGTAACGCCCGTACAAGGTTTCCACACCTATGATGCCGACGATGATTTCCGCTGGCACGCCATAGGCGGCTTCCGCTTTTTCCAGCGCCGCTGCATGCGTACTCCAGAACTGGAGGCCTGCATTGATGCGAGTTGGCTCGATGAAACGGGCACGGTAGGTTTGCCAGTTGCGAGGCTGTCCCGGTGGCGCAGGGCGCATCAATTGAATCGCATTGTCATTCAGGCGAACACTGTTGAAAAAGGCTTCCAGCTCAGCCCGTTGAAAGCCCTGGCTAGCGACCAGGTTATCGATGAAGTCCTGCACCTCGGCCCGCTCCAGCAGCCTGATCGTGGACGTATCGGGAGCCGGTGGCGGTAAGGGCGCATCATCGACGATGATGACAGGCTTGGCGGCCGGTGCGGCCTGTACAGTCGAAGCGCCAGGTTGACTGGCGCACGCGCTCAGAACCGGTAGCAACAGGCTCAGCGTCAGGCTCAGCGGAGGAATTCGGAAGACATTCATTTGCATTCATTCAGCAAGGATTTGAGTTGAGAGACAAGCGCGGGTGGCACGGAGTTTCCCGGGTTGCCGGCGTCCTGTCGAGCATAGCGTATGCTCTCATACAGTGCCAGAAAGCGGGAAGCCGCTTGGCGTTTGTTACATGATAACGTCTTGCCCTGCGAAGACAGGCGGGCTGCGTAGGAGCGGGGACCTTCATGCGGTTCGCGCGGGTAGCCATGTGCTTTCATGGTGTCGCACAATTCCAGAAACAATTTCTCCAGCGGGGAGCGTGGTGTGTTCGGCCTCAATAGCAGCCACCCGATCACTGCCATCGCGGCAAGCAGCAGCGGCAGCATCAGCAGTATCAGCGTGCGCCAGTCGGGTTGCTTGAATCCCAGTGACTGCAGCAGATTTCTCTGGCGTTCCGGTGTGTAGTTGAGTATCCACTGATTCCATGAGTTGCCCATCGCATCGCCCCATTGTCGCAGCCGGCTTTGCAAACCGGTCAGCCAGGAATTTTCGCCGGGATTCAGTCGTATCCAGCCGCCCAGCAGTGGTTGCGGAATCGCAGAACCCAGGTTCATGTTGATGCGCGCCGGCGCAACGGCCGCCGTGGGGTCGACACGTGTCCATCCACGGCCTGCCAGCCACACTTCGGCCCAGGCATGCGCATCGGACTGGCGTACCACCAGAAAACCGTCAACGTTGTTCAGCTCGCCACCCTGATAGCCAGTCACCACGCGTGCCGGTATGCCCATCACGCGCATCAGTACCACGAAGGCACTGGAATAATGTTCGCAGAAACCGGCACGCGTCGAAAACAGGAAATCGTCTATTGAGTGTTTGCCCAGCAGGGGCGGCTGCAGCGTGTACGAGAAGGCCTGTTCATGGAAATGACGCAGCACCGCTTCCACACGCTGTACCGGTGTGGTGTGGCGTTGGCTGATCTCAGAAGCGAAAGCGAGGGTGGCGGGATTGTAGCCGACAGGCAGTTGCAGCCAGGGCTGGAGAGCGGGGGCGGCAGCTTCGGATTGCAGCACATAATCCAGCGACGAAACAAGGTCGTAACGCAGGCGCTGGCGGACGGGCTGGCTGGTGATCAGACGGCCATCGGTGGTGAATCGCGCCGTATTGCTGGAAAGGGCAGGCACGCCCTGCGGCATCTCCAGTGCAAACAGCCAGTGGTTTCCATGCGGTTCCACCGTTACCTGATAACGTAAGGGCGTGCCTAGATGCCGCAAGGTGACGGCGGCATTGTCTATTCCTGCAGGAAGCGGCGTCCAGGTGCGACCGTCGAAATGGCCGAGTACCGGACCGCGCCAGTAGAGCGCTGACTTGGGTGGAACATTCGCCTCGAACTTCACCCGGAAGGCAATCGCATCGGATAAGGCCAGGCTAGCGATATTGCCGGGAGACATGGTATTCGACAGGCCGCTGCGCCCGGCCTGCGCATCGCCCGGCAAGCGCCACAACGGCCCCTCGATACGAGGTACCAGTACGAACAGGATGGCCGTTACTGGCAAGGCCAGGCCGACGATGCGAAGGCTGGTCCACAGGCGCTTCCTGATCGACGGCGCAGTGCCGGTGTACTGGAAGGAAAGCTGGGCGCTGAGCATGACAGTGACGGCGGTTATCATCAGCGCCGCAGCGCCTATGGATTGCGAGTGGAAGAAACTCGCAAGCATCAGGAAGAAGCCCAGAAAGACCACCACGAATACATCACGCTTGGCATGCATTTCTAGCAGCTTCAAGGCAAGCAGCATCGCCAGCATCATCACGCCGGGATCGCGACCGAGAAAAGTGCCGTAGCTGAGGTATACGCCTATGGCTACACCGATGGAGATGGGAAGCAACAGCCAGCGCGGCGGCAGGCGCTGGCCGGTAAAGGTGATCCATGTGCGCCAGCCCAGCAGTACCACGCAGACGATGGCCGACCACAACGGGAGATGACGCAGATGCGGTAGCAGCACCAGCAGGCAGGCGCCCATCAATAGCAGGGTATCTGCCTTGTCTTGCGAGAAGGGACGTGTGCCGAGCAAGGGGGCGGGAACCGGCTGCATTTCACCTGGACTCGTGCAGCGCCAGTGCCGTCAGGCAGGCATGTTGATGAGACGGGCCCAGATCGGCATGAAGCACGATGCGACCCAGCCGCAATGCATAGGGCAAACCGCGTGCTTCCGCTTCCAGTATCCATGCCGTCAGCCGTGAGAGTCGTGCTTCGGTGTCCAGCGATACCGGCAGCGCTGCGTAATTGAAACTCAGGGCGTTGCCTGAACCGCCTTCGAAATGCTTGCTGACCAGTTGTTCGGAACCTGCGCCTTCCAGGCGAGCAATCTGTCGCCAGGCCAGCCGGCGCGGGGAGTCGCCGCTTTGATAGGGGCGGATGCCCGCAAACTCCTGCTCTCCTGCCGGACCTGGCTCATCCTGAAAGCTGTCACTATCCAGCGGGAGTGGTGGGGCATTAAGTTCCGGCTGAGGATAAACCAGCGCTTTCACATCGGGGCGCCAGTAAGTCCAGGCGCGCAGCAGACCAAGCGGAAAGCGCGTTTGCAGACGTACTCGTGGCGCGAGCAGCCAGCCACGCTGCGGTGCCGTCACGCTCAGGGTCAGGCTGGTGGACGAGTGGGCGGCAATATCAACCGCCTTTTCCACACCTATCGGTTCTTCATCTACGAATCCCACCCAGATCGCATACCGGTCGTGCTGGCGCTGGTTGGCAAGGTGCAGCGTGAATTGCGCTTCTTCACCGGTAAAAACGGGTGAGGCCCGGCCGGCCGACAGATGCAGATGGGCGAGATTGCGAAAGGCCAGGTGCATGTCGACCATCGCACAGGCGCCGAGCAGGAAGGTCAGCGCAAAACCCAGTCCCAGGTTGTAATTGATTGCACCTGCGAACATAGCCGCCAGCAACACCGCACAGCCCCATCCGGCCTTGGTCGGCAACACGAATACGCGGCCGTGGTTCAGAAAAACCTCGCCCGGTTCGGGGGTGCGCAGGCGACGCAGGAACCAGCGATTCACGGGATTATGAAGAGCTGTATTCAGTACGCGCCGCATGAGCTCAGACGGAGACGGATTTCATTAATTGCAGCACCAGGTCGCGGCTGGATAAGGCGCTGTTGCTGGAGGATTTCAGGGGCCGCAGGCGATGCGCGGCAACCGGAACCAGCACCGCCTGCACGTCCTCCGGGATGACATGGTTGCGTCCTTCCAGCGCGGCCCATGCGCGGGCCGCTTGCAGCAGCGCGATAGCGGCGCGGGGACTCAGTCCTTCGGCAAACATGCCATTGTGCCGCGAGGCATGCGTCAGCGCTTGCACATAATCGATCAGGGCAGGAGAGGCGTGGATCTCGCGCAAGGCCGCCTGAGCGCCCATCAGTTCCTGCGGCGGCATCACCGTGCGCAGTTCCTTTAGCATCGTGCGCCGGTCCTCGCCCATCAGCAAGGCGCGTTCGGCGGCGGCATCCGGATAGCCCAGCGACAGGCACATCAGGAATCGGTCAAGTTGTGATTCCGGCAGGGGAAAGGTGCCAATCTGGTAGGCGGGATTTTGGGTCGCGATCACAAAAAAAGGCTGCGGCAGATCGCGTGTCACACCATCGGCGGTGACTTGTCTTTCTTCCATCGCTTCCAGCAGGGCCGACTGGGTTTTAGGGGTGGCGCGATTGATCTCGTCGGCCAACAGGACTTGCGTGAAAATGGGCCCGGGATGGAACTGGAAACCCTGCTTGTCGCGATCGAATACCGCAATGCCCACCACGTCTGCCGGCAACAGGTCGTTGGTGAACTGTACGCGATTGAATCGAAGCCCGAGTGTAATGGCCAGCGCATGCGCGAGCGTGGTTTTGCCTACACCCGGCACGTCTTCGATCAATAAATGCCCGCCGGCCAGCAGGCAAACCAGGGCTTGCCGTATTTGCTTGTCCTTGCCGACGATGACTTTTCCGACTTCTTTTGCAGCCGCATGAACGTGAGAAAACATGTGCATCCTGGAGACTATTGTGAGGCATGGAAATGCTATGAGAGCGTGGTTTCCCCGCATCAATCTTGTGCAAGCTTAAACTAAAGCGCCATCCGCTCCGCCCGGATGTGGGCAATTTGCCGCGTTTTGGAAAACGTACTGGACAAAGTCCTATTCCATGAGTTGAACAATCCTCGCAGGCACAGTTGATGCAGCGGTTACAATAGCGGCTTCATTTTTTCTGGTTTTGCGCATGTCCATACAATGGTTTCCCGGTCATATGAATGCCGCCCGCCGACAGGCGGCAGAGGCAATGGAGAAGGTCGATCTGGTGCTGGAAGTACTGGATGCGCGCATACCGCAAGCCAGCAGCAATCCCATGATTGCGCAATTGCGTGCGCATCGGCAGCGTCCTTGCCTGAAAATCCTCAATAAAAGCGATCTGGCCGATCCTGCTGCTACCCAGCAGTGGATCGAATATTTCAATGCGCAAAAGGATACCCACGCGATCACCATCAGCAGCAAGAAGCCGGCCGATGTGGCGCGGGTACCCGGCATTGCGCTGAAACTGGCACCCCATCGCGGTACTGCACTGAAGCCCTTGCGCATTATGATCATGGGCATACCCAATGTCGGCAAATCGACCCTGATGAATGCGCTGCTGAAAAAGCGCGTAGCCAAGGTGGGCGACGAACCCGCCGTCACCAAGACGCAGCAGCGCCTGTATTTGGGCAATAACATTGTGCTGATCGACACGCCGGGTATGATGTGGCCGAAGATAGAACATCCGACGGATGGGCTGATGCTGGCTGCTAGTCATGCCATCGGCGTGAATGCCATCATCGAAGAAGAAGTCGCCACCTTCCTGGGAGAATTGCTGCTGAAGCATTATCCCCAGTTGCTGAAAGCGCGTTATGGATTCGCTACCGAGGGCTTGGACGGGGTGGGAGTCATAGAGGGCGTGGCAGCGCGGCGTGCATTTCGTCTCAAGGGCGGCAGTTTCGATCTGGAAAAAGCGGCACATACACTGCTGCAGGATTATCGTGACGGCGCACTGGGACGTGTAAGCCTGGAAACGCCGCAAAGCCGCATCGAACTCCTTGCGACTTATCAGCCACCGCCTTCGCTCGGTGAGGCGCCTGAGTCACGTGAGGGAACGGAAGCCGATTAAGCCGATCTAGAGCTTTTGACAAGTGCCGCAATCCCCGCGGCACCCTATTCTTGAAGAGGAGAAAAGCGATGAAGGTGATCATTCCGTTATTTGCGGCGTTGCTGCTGGCTGGCTGTCATTCCTTTGGCGACAAGGAGGCCGATACCAAGTCTTCCGGCACTAAGCGGGCGCACGCCCAACTTGAATCCAAGAGTGGTTCGAAGGCAAAAGGCACGGCGCATCTTACCCAGCGTGATGGCGGCAAGGTTCGCGTCGAGGTCGCCGCCTCTGGTCTGAAGCCCAATACAGAGCATGCGATCCATCTTCATGAAAAAGGGGATTGTTCTGCGCCGGATGCGACCAGTGCTGGCCCCCACTTCAATCCTGAGAAGCAGCCCCACGGTCATCCGAAAGACATGAAGCGCCATGCCGGTGACTTACCCAATCTGCGCGCCAATGCTCAAGGAGAGGTGGACACCACTTTTGAAGTGACGGGTATCACCCTCGATGAGGATTACCGCGGTGTACTGGAGCGAGCCATCGTCATTCACGCCAATGCCGACGACTACCAGACGCAGCCGGCAGGCGATGCAGGCGGACGTATAGCCTGCGGCGTAATCCGGAAAGACTGATCTTCATCCGGAAGAAATCCGGGAGGCGACACATTTGATGCCGCCTCTGACGCTTTGCTGGTAGAATAGCGCTCGGCGGGCCCCTGCGCATTGTGGCATGGTGAAACTGGTCAGGTCGGGAACGAAGCAGCCACAGCCGTTATCCATAAGTGCCGCAGATCAGGCTCGCCCCCTATCTTCTTCCCTTCTCTTTTCCTCCGCTTTTCCTGCATTTTTCGTGAATTCCTGCATCCGTTTTGCGGCGGTGGCGATGAAAATTTGTCCAGAGTGACAATACTGCTTATCAGCAGCGGCATGTCGGGTAAAATGCGGAGTGATTTCAACCGCCGTGACGACCATGTCCTATCAAGTCCTTGCCCGCAAGTATCGTCCCCGCAGCTTCGAAACGCTGGTCGGGCAGGAGCACGTGGTGCGGGCGCTGACGCATGCACTGGCACAAAAGCGCCTGCATCATGCCTACCTGTTTACCGGCACACGTGGTGTCGGCAAGACCACGCTGTCCCGCATTCTCGCCAAATCCCTGAATTGCACCGGCGCCGATGGCAATGGCGATATCACGCCCACGCCCTGCGGCGTATGCGAAGCCTGTGTGGCGATCGATGCCGGACGCTTCGTCGATTACATCGAGATGGACGCTGCCTCCAATCGCGGCGTGGATGAAATGGCGCAATTGCTGGAACAGGCGGTGTACGCACCGTCGAATGCGCGCTTCAAGGTCTACATGATCGACGAGGTGCACATGCTCACCAACCATGCCTTCAACGCGATGCTGAAGACGCTGGAAGAGCCGCCCGCGCATGTGAAGTTCATACTGGCCACTACCGATCCGCAAAAAATTCCCGTAACCGTGCTGTCGCGCTGCCTGCAGTTCAATCTCAAGCAGATGCCGGCCGGCCATATCATCGGCCACCTGGAAAATATCCT
>JAEZLB010000027.1 GCA_023435945.1 Pseudomonadota bacterium
CGTGCGAGCTGTCCACTGACAATTAGGGGGGGGGCATGGCTAGTAAGCCAGGATAACCCCGCAGGGAGTTGCGATGTGGCCGCCTCTCTCACCGCGGGCCCTCGCATCGTCCAGACGCATTCCGGTAATGATGCAATGAACGGCATTAATGTTACCGCTGCGGACAGCGGCGGTACGCCTGCTTCATGTATCACCTTCAATGGATTCGGAGGTGCGGAAGCTAATTGTACGGGATCTCTAACCTCGTTGAAGGTCATTAACCTCGACTCTGAGGCGGGAACCCGGCCATTGCGTATTGCTGTATCGGGAGGTAGTGCCCGTTTATGCGATCCATCAATCAATGATGATACTAATCCATCTTCCTGTCCCATGTAGAGAGAGCAGCATGCACGCATATATTTTTCCTGTTCGTCGCATCAGGCAATGCCGCGGCATCGCAATGATAGAGGTGCTTATATCAGTGTTATTGCTGGCTATTGGGATCATGGGGTTGGTCGCCATGCAGGCGTCGATGAGCAAGAACGTAACGCAGGCAAAGTTGCGCAGTGAGGCCTCGTTCCTGGCTAGTCAGTTAGTTGGGCAAATGTGGGCGGATTACGGAAACCTTTCCAATTATGAAGTCATCGGAGGAAGCTGCACGCAGACCTATGTTGCATGCACTAACTGGAGCAATTTGGTTGCGAACACCTTGCCCAGCGGAGCGGCAAACGTAGTAATAGATGCGACCAACAATGTAACTGTCAGTCTTACCTGGATGGTGCCGGGAGAAGACAATCAGCCAAATCAGTATCAGATCGATACAAAGATTACTAATTAAGGAGCGATCACATGAAGTGTCGGCCCATCTTGTATAGGGGATTCTCCCTGGTGGAGTTGATGATCAGTATGGTGATCGGTCTTATTACGGTACTAGTCGTTACCCAGGTATTGGTGGCATCCACGGAGCGAAAGCGTGCATCAGTATCCGGCACCGATTCTCTGCTCAATGCTACGTTAAGCCTTTATACGATCGAGCGTGATATCAAGAATGCGGGATTCGGTCTGAATCCTGTTAAGGAGTCATTGGGGTGCCAAGTAAAGAAAAGATATGCCGACCAACCCCTGGAGCTTGCTTCCCTATCGCCGGTAATCATCGCCGATGGAGCGGACGGGGCTCCTGATACGGTTCGTATCATGGCAAGCAATAAAACCAATTTTCCACTTCCTATTTTTATCAGAGAGCACGATACGACCAATAAGGTGTTTCATGTGCATCAGGCTTTGGGTGTAGAAGCCGGGGATATTATGGTGGCTGTTCCTATCGTACCGACAGATCTTGCCTGGTGTAGCGTATTTGAAGTCTCTTCCATATCGAACGATCAGCTGGAAATTCGCCATGCTGCTGACATAGACAGACCCTGGAACCAGCAGGATATTTTTCCAACGGGAGCAGACCGTTACTGGCGTAGAGATTACTTGATCAATCTGGGCACGTCTGTTGAACAAACTTACGGGATTAGCGCTAACAACGAGCTGACATTAAGCAGTTATAACTACTTTTCACCGGTAAGTCGCAATACCGCAGAAGCACTTTATCCTCATGTCGTGCAATTGCAGGCGACATATGGAAAGGATACAAACGCTGATGGCACTGCAGATGTTTGGGATGCCGATATGCCCGACGATTCGGAAAAGTGGGCGCAGGTGATAGCGGTACGAATTGCCATCGTGGCACGAAGCACTAATCGAGAGCCGACCGAAGTTGTTCCAGATCCTGCAAAGGGAATCGGAGATTGCGCTATGGCGACAGCGGTTTGCTGGAGACCCGACCCTAATGGCAATCCGGTATCCATCGTAATAGGAGGGGAAGATTGGCGTCATTATCACTACCGGGTGCTGGAAACTACGGTTCCTTTGCGAAATGCCATCTGGGCTCGCTGATATCAGGAGATCACGCTATGCCAAAGCATTCCCAACTGGACATGAAGAGAAAAGCCATTTCTTTGTCCGCCCTTATCAGGCAAAGGGGGATATCCCTGGCAATGGTATTGCTGTCTCTCGTCGTGATGTCGCTTGCAGCAGTAGGATTAATTCGTGTTGTCGATTCGGGGGGCATGATCGTCGGGAATGTCGCATTCAAGCAGGCCGCAACTGCAGCTGCAGATCGCGGGATGGAGCAAGCCGTAACCTGGCTAACGAACAATGGCAACAGTGTAACCGTCGAAAGTGATAATGCTGCCAATGGCTATCATGCATGGATGCGTCCTGAATTAGATTTATCTGGTACCTCGTCTGATCCGAACCGTGTTTTGATTGATTGGAATAACAATCAATGTGAAGGCAGTGATGTGCCTAGCAATCGTTGCCTCGCGACGGCAAGTATCCCGAGCAATGAAAGCACCGCTATTGGACATGCTATTCGTTACGTCATTATTCGCCAGTGTGAAGGGGCTGGTCCTCACAACACATGGAGCTTGCGGTGTGCCAGGCCTCAAGTGGTGGTCGAGACAGGCGCCGGGAATAGGAATGCTCTCAGCTATGAGACACCCGGTTCTACCAGTGAGGTGCTGCCTAAACAAGTGTATTACCGAATCATTGTTCGCTCAGCCGGGGCACGAAATACAGTCAGTTTTACAGAAGCTTACGTTAATTTCTAGGAGGCCATATGAGCCTGCATGTTCCTCATTCATACTTCGCATCTGCTTATATAGCGACGCTGGTTTTTGCTATTTATCCTTTTACATCTGTTGCCGCTCCTACCGATCTGGCTAATGAGCCCATCGTGATGGACAGGGATAACGCTGGCATCGTGAAGCCTAATATCGCATTCGTTGTCGATGATTCCGGATCCATGAATGATCAGAACATGCCGGACGATGATGGCACCAACAAAAGCCGACGTTGCTGGGGGTGGTATCAATACAATACTCTGGCATATAACCCCAACTACACATATAAGCCGCCTTACAAACCAGACGGTGCAGTCTATACGGACGGTGTTCGCCGGTTCCCAGACGCCAGTTTTAATTCGGCATTGGACGATGGCTATTTTCCTCAGGGAGGATGGACGTTTGGGGGCAATTCACGCTCTAACTCCCGAAAGGATCTAAGGACACTTTCGAATCTTCCTACATCGGCCAGTTCGAAGTACTACTACACCAAATTTTTAGGAACTAACCCCAGTGATCAGACGAAATGTATAACGAACGATAACCAATATACGCGTATTTCCAATGCGAACGACATAGAGGCGCCGGGCGTTACAAAGGGGAGCGCTGCGGCAAGAACGAATTATGCCAACTGGTATTCGTATTATCGCCGGCGTGCCTATCTGATGAAGGCCTCTGCAGGTGAAGCTTTCAAGGACCTGGACGTCAATGGTTTCCGTGTAGGCCTGTTCTTTATCAATAGTACAGATTCCGGCGCAAGCAATACAAGCCGTAGAAACAGTGATCTGAAGATTGACGATTTCAAGGGAGCGCATAGGCAAGAATGGTATGAAACCTTATATGCCAACAAAAGCAATGGCTGGACACCATTGCGAGGTGCGCTGTCCAGGATGGGGCGGATGTATGCCGGGCAGTTCAGCCGGTGGGACCCGGTTCAGTACTCATGCCAGAAGAACTTCACCCTGCTTTCGTCAGATGGATACTGGAATACTCAGGGTGAGACATCAGGAGCTTATCAGCCCCTTAAGGTCAAGGGTGGATTGATTGGCGATGTCGACGGTGCGGGCATTGATCCTAACATCGAAATTCCAATGGTGGATGCCCTGAAAAAGCCCAACACACTTGCCGACGTTGCTTACTATTACTATTCAACGGACTTGCGTAATAAAGATGCATTTGATAATTGCAGAAACAAAGACAACCTTACTGCTAATGATCTGTGTGTTGATAACGTAAGAACCGACCTGAATAATCAAAATACCAGGCAGCATATGGTTACCTTTACCCTCGGGTTGGGGGTGGATGGCACCTTGGCATACGAAGAGGATTATGCAAGGGGGCCAGCTTCGATCATGGGCGGAGCGAGCTGGCCTTCGCCGCTGGATAGTGA
>JAEZLB010000096.1 GCA_023435945.1 Pseudomonadota bacterium
CTCTTCAGGCAGCGCGGGCTGTGCCAGCAAGGCGCGCCATTCCAGCAAGGCATCGACGAAACTCGCCAGCGAGCCCGCCAGTGCCGCATCCAGCCCGCCGATTTCCGGATAAGGCTCGATATCGGCGAAGCTGGCATCCTGCCCGTTGGCATAACCGAGCAGCATGCGGCGTATGCCAAAGATCCATGCATTCTGTTCGCCGGCCGGCCCCAGGCCTATCCCCTGCCTGTGCTGGCGATCCAGTCCCCAGCGCACGCCCGATTCCTCTATCCATTGCCCCAGGCGTGGCAGATCGCCTTCTTCCAGCCCGAAGCGCGCCGCCAGTGCCGGCACATCAAGCAGGTCGCGCACTTCGCTTTGCAGGCAGCGCTGCTGTGGCAGGCGCAGCAACCATTCCAGCGCGAGCAACACAGGATTGTTATGGCGCTGTGCGGCATCGACGACTTCATAAGGAATAAATCGCGCATCGTTGCGCAGATACTGGCCGAAAACCGCTTGCACCGACGGTGCGAAGGTGGCGATATCCGGCACCATGACCACCACGTCTCGTGGACGCAGCGAGGAATCCGATGCGAACAGATGCAGCAGCTGATCGTGCAGGATTTCTACTTCGCGCTGCGCATTGTGCGCGACATGAAATTCTATGGAGCGATCTTGCGGACCCACCGCGCAATGCGGATGCTCCTGCAGCGGCAGTAGGTCGCGCACCGCCGCCTGCACTTGCGCAAGCAGGGTCCCGCCCTCCTCTTCGCTGAACAGGTCGATGCGCAATTGCGGAAAAGCCTGCGTGGTAGCCTGAGCATCGTCGAACTGGTCCAGCATGCGGATGAAGTCACGGCCCAATCTTCCCCACGAGGCCAGCAAGGGATGGCTGTGCACATGCATTTCTTCCAGCGCGATGCTCGACAGATCCTTGTTTTCGCGCAGCGGCTGGCGACGGCGCTGCGCACGCAGCAGTTCGCGCCCATCTATGATATCGCCCCAATAGAAGCGGCACGGATTGGGCACCGCCAGTATCACCTGCATACAGGTCGACAAGGCGCCGAGCGCTTCCAGTGTCTGGTAAGGCAAGGCGGAGATACCGAACAGCACGACGCGCCGTGGCAAAAGTTTGGCTGCTGTCTCACCATTGGCTATGGATTGCACGAACTGGTTGTGTATTTGCGCGCGGCCACTATGCCGTTCTGCTTCTTCCACGCTTTGCATCAGCGCATGCCATAACAAGGCCTGCCATCGCTGCGCAGGATTCAGGTCAAGCTGCTCTCCCCGCGCCAGTCTGACTACGGCACGACCTGCGGTCCAGTCCTGCAGCCAGTCGGCGCGATAAACCTGGTACTGGTCCATCAGGTCGGACAACTTCCTGCACAACTGCAGATATCGCTCAGGATCCTCGTCAGCCAGGAAGTGGCGCAAGGGTCCGAAATCCGGATGGTCGAGCAAGTCCGGCAACAGGCGCATCAGACGCCAGGTAAGCGGCGATTTATCGAAGGGGGAGCGGCGCGGGACGCGTTCAGGTCCCAGCTGGTTGCGGTAGGCCTCCCATAAGAAACGGGCTGGCAAAGTGATGCGCGATGCGGCGCAGACACCGCCTTTTTCTGCGATTGCTATTTTCAGCCACTCGGCAATGCCGTTCGATTGCACCAAAAAGACTTCTTCTTCCAGTGGCTCCAACGGATGCTGTGCCATCCAGTCGAATACCACATCGCGCAGCTGTTCCAGTTGGTTGCCATGCAGGGTAATCAGGCCTGGGCGTAGAGGAGAAGACATACAAGACGAGCAAGAGGAAAAAAACAGCCAAACCACCGGAGCGCTGACGCGGCGTGTGAGCGCTGCATCATTGCAGGTTTGGCATCTTGCCGTATTGTAAAAGGGAAAGCAGCGCTTGGGTAACAAGAAGAAAGCTTTTGGCTCAGAAAGCTTTGACGCTTTGCCAACCTTGGTTGCAAAGCGGGTACATGCCAATCAAGAACAATGGAAAACAATCAAAAGAAAAGGCGCTCATTGCGCCTTTGACTGCCTTGGTGCTTACGTTTAAAGCAGCGATAACAACGATCTGCCGCCGCTCCGTTCATCCCGCCAAGCGCGGCTCGCCTTCCAGTACCAGCAGATAAAGCCCGCTTTCATCCGGACCGAAATAAGCCTTGCAGGTGTAATAAAGATTCTTTTCTACCGGGAATGGCATGGATAAAGGCGGAAGATGATCGAGCTCGTGAATACCAAGATCGGTTTTAGAACCGTTCGCGTTTTCGTGTATAACTTGAACCTGCATGGACCGCACTCCAAAAAGATGGTGACAGCAGGAATAGAGTCTGCCGCGTGCAAACAGTTTCCCCTTTATCCTCTGTCTGCATTTAAATGTAGGCGAGGATCCCGGCACATCCCGCTTTAAACACCGGTTCCTGCGCCAGAAGCATTTACCAGCGGGACCGAGCAACCCAGTCGTTCCGGTAAAAGCGGCAGGCCGAAGGCAAAAAGGACAGCCGCCAGCCACCCGTAAAATAACTTTTTATCTCCGCCGTGGCCAGCTCAAGAATGGAATGAGAAGAGCAGTACTTTCTATTCGTCCATGCCATTGAGGGCTTCAATATCTCCGATCGCCAGTCTAAGCATCATTCTCGGAGTAGCCTCTGCCGGTGCCATACCGGCAGAAAGCGGATCAGGCACACATTTTTTGATACGCCCCTCACGCTGAATGAAATACTCGCCTGCGTCATACACAATGGTATAGGTCAGGCGTTTCCCCCCGGTGCGGGTATAGTCCATCATTGGCATAGTCTCCTCCATCTGAAGGCGATTGAACAATCACTCCGAGATAGGCCATGCACTCGTTGCAGTAGTGTGCCGGTAGCAGCCACAATTGCCGCAGCCCCTCCGCCGTGTCTCCTGTAAATCAGCGAATTGGCCTTTGGATGGAATGCATGCCGGATCCGTATAGATTGCCCACGAAAAATCCGCAGAATTTCCGGATGCTCCGCTATGCACATCAAGTGCGCCTGTCCTACAGATTGAGGCAAGACTATTTTTGTTCCCGGAGGTTAAACAAGGATAGTCAACAGGAGCGCGAAAATTAGGCGGCAAGGGAATGAATTCGCTTTCGTGAGGCACTGAAGGAAACTTCTGCAGGCGCCAGTCTTCAGCTGCCCGCAGGATACGCTCACGGGAACTGGAAACAAAATTCCAGCTTACGTAACGCGGTCCGTCCAGCGGCTCTCCCCCTATTAAGGCCAGCGTTACCGCATGACTTCCGGCACAGCGGCAAATCAGCGTAGCGCCCGGCTTCAGTATCACCATGCGCCCCGCTTCGAACACGCCCTCACCCTCCAGGTCGATGGCGCCATCCACCGGGTATAAGGCACGCTCGGTATAGTCGGCGGAAATCGGCAAACGGGAACCGGGTTGCAATCGTATCTCTACAAAGATCATTGGCGACAGTGTTTTCACCGGTGACCTGTGCCCAAACATTTCTCCGGTAATCAGGCGCGCGGAAATGCCGTCTCCTTCTATCAATGGAAGCTCAGCAGCTGAGGTATGCGAGAACGCAGGCTCATCTTCCTCATGACTTTTCGGCAGCGCTACCCAGCATTGCAGCCCCGACAGAGATCCTGCCTGCTGGCGCACATCGGCAGCCGTTCTTTCCGAATGCACGATGCCACGCCCTGCCGTCATCCAGTTCATTGCACCGGGACGAATCCGTTGTTCGGTGCCCAGGCTGTCGCGATGCAGGATTTCACCGTCGAAAAGATAGGTCACTGTGGCAAGGCCTATATGCGGATGCGGGCGCACATCCAAGCCTCGTCCCGCGCTGAATTGCGCCGGGCCGAACTGATCGAAAAACACGAAAGGACCTACCGTGCGCTTATCGACGCTAGGCAACGCGCGACGCACCTTGAAGCCATCGCCCAGATCGCGCAACGGTGGCACGATGGTCAGTTCCACACCGCTTTCAAGCATGAATACCCTCCTCGATAAACAGAGCGCTCGCCCATTCCGGGCATCTTGCACCGACACATGTATTCTTTACTAGCATCAAACGGGCCTGCCATAACAATCCCGTCCTTCTGCTCCCGTATTTTTGTTATTTGCGTAACCGCCCCTCTCACTGGCGACGGGTTTTATGGTGGTGAGAGATATACGCTACCGGTATATTGCATTTCATGCCAACACTGAAATACTTGCCCGCGATGCCCTGAGCACATGCCTCAGTCATCCCATCTCCTTAAAGCTCAGAACTTTGGCATGAACGCATCTACCCCATGTTCCCGGTATTTGCGCAGCAGTCTCTCGCGCCACCACATCAGTGCATTACCTTCCTCCTCGATACGCCACGCCACACACACCGTTTCCGACGGGCGTTTTTCCTTCAGCTCTTTTTCAATCAGCCTGCCTTGCTGAATCGCCCTGCGCGCATAGGCTTCAGGAAGAAAACCGCAACCCAGTCCTGCCACCTGGTAAGCCAGCTTGGTATGCATGTCCGGTACGGTCAGCACTTCCTGCCCAAAATTCAGGCCGACGGTCCGTGGCGCCAGCCGGCGTGCGGTATCCGCCACCGCTATGGCCCGGAAAGCCTGCAGATCCGCGTTGGTCAGCGGACGGTCAATGGCTGCCAGCGGATGGCCGGGTGCCACCGCAAAGATGAACTTAATTGCTCCTAGCGGCGCCGTTACATATCCGCCGCCCGACGGCCCCTCGCTCCCGCCCCCGATCAACAAATCGACACGCCGGTCCAGCAAGGCCTCCCAGGTTCCGGACATGGCCTCGGTAACGATCCGCAGGCGCGTTTGCTCCGCCACGTCGCAAAACTCGCGTATATCTTCTTCCAGCGCCAGCGGAGAAAAAATAAGATCCATCCCGATAACGATCTCGGTTTCCCAACCACAGGCCACGCGTCGCACACGGGATTCCAGATTTCCCGCTGCGCGCAACAAATGACGCCCTTCTTTGAGCAACTACTGCCCGGCAAGTGTCAGAGCGATTTTCGGACCTGATCGCTCGAAAATCTGCACCCCCATGTCGTCTTCCAACTTCGATACCGTGTAGGAAATTGTCGATGGAACGCGATGCAACTCCTTGCCGGCGGCCGAGAAGGAGCCGCGACGGTCTATCGCATCCAGAATTTCCAGGGCATCCAGGCTGAGTTTTAACATTCGATTTTTTCGAAAGAAGGAATGTAAATTTTCCGTTTTTATTTACTGACCAGACTTCATATACTTGAACCCATAAAGAATTTTAGAGGGAATTCTCAATAACCTCAAAAATTTTCTAAAACATTTAATGTTCGAATTAATCGCTAATAAGCGACAAAAACCAAACGGACGGAGCAGGAACATGATGCAATTGAGAAAAAGCGATGAGCGCGGCAAGGCCAATCACGGCTGGCTGAATTCCCGGCACAGCTTTTCCTTTGGCCATTATTACGATCCGGATCACCTCGGCTTCGGCCCGCTGCGCGTGATCAATGAAGACCACGTCATGGCCGGGCGTGGATTCGGCACCCATGGACATCGTGACATGGAAATCATTTCATATGTGCTGGAGGGAGCCCTCTCCCACCAGGACAGCATGGGAAATGGCTCCACGCTGAGTTACGGCGATGTCCAGCGCATGTCGGCCGGACGCGGCGTCATGCACAGCGAATTCAACCGTTCCACCGACCAGCCTGTGCATTTTTTGCAGATCTGGATAGAGCCGAACGTGAAAGGCATCCCGCCCAGTTATGAAGAAAAGCATTTTGATGCCGCCTCCAAACGAGGGGCATTGCGACTTATTGCCTCACCGGATGGCCGGGACGGCTCCGTCCTGATTCATCAGGAGGCCCGTATTTACGCAACCATTCTCGACGGCAACGACCATGTCATACACCCGCTGCAAGCAGACCGCATCGCCTATGTCCATGTCATCCGCGGCAGCGGCAGCGTCAGCATCAATGGCCACTCCCTGGCTGGCGGCGACGCGCTGAAGATCAGCGGTGGCGACGCGGTCACGCTGGAACATGCGCAGGATGCCGAAATCCTGCTGTTCGATCTTCCCCGCTAAAACGGCACATATCAACCGACATCACTGAAACACAAAAGGAACATACATGAGCAAACTGCTTCACATCAATAGCAGCGTACGCAACGAAGGCTCCATCTCGCGCAAGTTGACTGGCGAATTCATCGCAAAATGGAAAGCCGCGCATCCGAACGATGAAGTCGTGGAACGCGACCTTGCCGCGCATCCTATCCCCCACCTGAACGAAAAAATGATGGGGGCCTTCTTCACGCCTGCCGACAAG
>JAEZLB010000110.1 GCA_023435945.1 Pseudomonadota bacterium
CAGGTACTCGACTCGCCGGGCTTCCAGGAATTCGGCCTCTATCATTTGACGGAAGGCATGCTGGAACGCGCTTTCCGCGACTTCACCCCGCATCTGGGAGGCTGTCGTTTCTACAACTGCCATCACCTGTCCGAACCGTCCTGCGCCGTACTGATGGCAGTGGAAAAAGGAGAAATCCACCCGATGCGGCATGATCTATACCGCCAGTTACTGCACGAGTCCTCCCAGAAGCGCTATTGAGCAGGAATGGCGGCCAAACTCAGGCAATTTGGCTGTTTTTTCAGAAAAACTCCCTTATAATTGAACGGCTTACAAACTCCGGCGGCAGGCGCCACCCTCGCCGCCGTTTCTATTTATGGCAATCAAACATTTTCTTCAATTCTCTGACTTTACGCTGGACGAATATTCGTACCTGATTGAGCGTACGCGCATCATCAAGCAGAAGTTCAAGAATTACGAGCCCTACCATCCGCTGCAAGACCGCACGCTGGTCATGGTGTTCGAAAAGAATTCCACGCGCACCCGCTTGTCGTTCGAAGCCGGGATGCATCAGCTTGGTGGTGCGGCTATTTACCTGAATACTCGCGACAGCCAACTGGGCCGGGGCGAGCCGGTTGAAGATGCCGCACAAGTCATGTCACGCATGTGCGACATCATCATGATCCGTACCTTTGGCCAGGAAATCATCGAGCGTTTCGCGGCACACTCGCGTGTACCAGTGATTAATGGCCTGACCAATGAACATCATCCCTGCCAGGTGCTGGCCGATGTGTTCACCTACATCGAACATCGCGGCTCGATCGCGGGCAAGACCGTGGCCTGGATAGGCGATGCCAACAACATGCTGTATTCATGGTTGCAGGCAGCACAGGTGTTCGACTTCCATGTCAACGTGTCTACGCCCAAGCGTTACGAAATCGATCCGGCACTGGTAGATCAGAACAACACTCACTACACCGTGTTCGATAATCCTTCGGATGCCTGCGAGAACGTGGATCTGGTCACGACCGATGTCTGGACCAGCATGGGCTGGGAAGAAGAAAACGCGGTGCGGCTAAAAGCCTTCAAGGGCTGGATCGTGGATGGTGAAAAGATGAAACGCGCGCGTCCCGATGCCTTGTTCATGCACTGCCTGCCCGCCCATCGCGGCGAAGAAGTTGCAGCCGAAGTGATCGATGGTCCGCAATCAGTCGTGTGGGATGAAGCTGAAAACCGCCTGCATGTGCAGAAAGCGCTGCTCGAATACCTGGTGCTGGGAAGGATTGCCTGAGATGCGTATCCCCCAGCGTCATGCCAATACGCTGTTTGCGCTGTTGATGTCACTGAGCATGGCCTTCATCATGACCGGCATCATTACTTTACTGAACACCGGTTATGACCACGGCTTCGTATCACGCTGGAAGCACGCTTTCATTATCGCGTGGCCAATCGCCTTCGTATGCATTCTGATCCTGGCTCGCCTTGTCCGCCGCTTGGTCAACCATCTGGTGGCCCACTGAACCACATAGCCCGAACCCTCTTAATTTAAAGCAGAAATCATGTCGACCATACTCCAGTCCGTTCCCGTCAATCAGAAAGTAGGCATCGCCTTTTCCGGTGGTCTCGATACCAGCGCAGCCCTGCTGTGGATGCGCCAGAAAGGCGCGATTCCTTATGCGTACACTGCCAACCTCGGCCAGCCTGATGAGCCTGACTATGACGCCATTCCGAAGAAAGCGCTGCAATATGGCGCAGAGCAGGCCCGCCTGATCGACTGCCGCGAGCAACTGGTGGCCGAAGGTTTGGCGGCCCTGCAAAGCGGTGCGTTCCATATCACCACGGCAGGCGTGACCTACTTCAACACTACCCCGCTGGGTCGCGCTGTAACGGGCACCATGCTGGTTTCTGCGATGCAGGAAGACCAGGTCGACATCTGGGGTGATGGCTCCACCTTCAAGGGCAATGACATCGAGCGTTTCTATCGCTACGGCTTGCTGGTCAATCCCAAACTGCGCATCTACAAACCCTGGCTGGACGACACCTTCATCCAGGAACTGGGTGGCCGCAAGGAAATGTCGGAGTTCATGATCAAATCCGGCTTCGATTACAAGATGTCGGTCGAAAAGGCTTACTCCACTGACTCCAACATGCTGGGCGCAACGCATGAAGCGAAAGACCTGGAGCACCTGAACTCCGGCATCAAGATCGTTCAGCCCATCATGGGTGTGGCATTCTGGCGCGATGACGTGGACGTGAAGCGCGAAGAGGTAACGGTGCGTTTCGAAGAAGGTTATCCGGTTGCGCTCAATGGCCAGACCTTCAGCAGCGCCGTGGAACTGATGGCTGAAGCGAATCGCATCGGCGGCCGTCATGGCCTGGGCATGAGCGACCAGATCGAAAACCGTATCATCGAAGCCAAGAGCCGCGGCATCTACGAAGCTCCGGGCCTGGCCTTGCTGTTCATCGCTTACGAACGCCTGGTCACCGGCATCCATAACGAAGACACCATCGAGCAATACCGCGAAAACGGTCGCAAGCTGGGCCGCCTGCTGTATCAGGGCCGCTGGTTCGACCCGCAAGCCATCATGCTGCGCGAAGCGGCGCAGCGCTGGGTAGCGCGTGCGATCACCGGTGAAGTGACCATCGAGCTGCGTCGCGGTAATGACTATTCGATCCTGAATACCGAATCGCCGAACCTGACCTATGCGCCGGAACGCCTGTCCATGGAAAAAGTGGAAGATGCGCCGTTCTCGCCGCAGGATCGTATCGGCCAGCTCACCATGCGCAACCTGGACATTACCGATACCCGTCAGAAGCTGGGCATCTACAGCAATGTCGGCCTGATTGGCGGCAGCTCGTCGGTAGGCCTGCCACGCCTGACCAAAGACAGCAAATAATTCACTTTAGGAATAAAACCCCATGAGCACCCAATTCGACAATGTTTCCGTCGTCAAGAAGTCCAATGTATATTTCGACGGCAAATGTATTTCCCACACCGTGATTTTTGCGGATGGCACGAAAAAAACCCTGGGCGTATTCCTGCCATCCACGCTGACGTTTAATACCGGTGCGCCAGAAGTCATGGAACTGACCGGCGGCAAATGCCGTGTGCGCCTGAAAGGCCAGGAAGGCTGGACCGAATACCAGGCTGGTCAAAGCTTCGATGTGCCCGCCAATTCTTCCTTCGAAGTAGAAGTGCTGGAAACCGTGGACTACGTCTGCCACTTCGGCTGATCGCTCAATACACGAATAAAAAACCCGGCTGATGCCGGGTTTTTTATTGCGCCAGATGATAGAGCACTGTCTGGCCTTGCGAGGAAAAAAGCCAGGCCAGCATGACAAGGTGCAGTGCTACCGTGATCCAGTAAACAGTCTGGAAAGGCTGTTTTTTCGTCTTGTGACGAAAAACACGTTGCGCCAGCCATGCTGCCGGCCATCCGCCGATCACGCTCAACAGATGCAGATGATTTTCCGGAATGCGCCATCGCCCTGCCTTGGCTGCCGATTTATCCAGCCAATAGGCCAGAAACGTCGCCGCACCGGCGAAAAGGTAATACGCCGCTATCTGCCAGTTTTCCATCGCGTTATACAAAGACCGGTTCAGGCTCCAGCCTGACGTCGAACTTCTGCGCCACATCCTGCTGGATGGCTGCCGCAAGCTCAACAATATCGCTGCCACTGGCACCGCCACGATTGACCAGCACCAGCGCCTGCTTTTCGTACACACCGGCCGCACCGGCGGATTTTCCTTTCCAGCCACACCGGTCTATCAACCAGCCGGCAGCCAGCTTCACGCTGCCATCCGCTTGCGGGTAATTTACCAAGTCCGGATAGCGTGCCAGCAAGGCATCGCGTTGCGCCTCGGTCACCACCGGATTCTTGAAGAAACTGCCGGCATTGCCAATCGCAGCAGGATCCGGCAGTTTGCGGGTCCGAATCGAAAT
Source organism: Pseudomonadota bacterium (assembly GCA_023435945.1). GTDB lineage: Bacteria > Pseudomonadota > Gammaproteobacteria > Burkholderiales > Burkholderiaceae_D > JAEZLB01. The sequence goes on from JAEZLB010000110.1 coordinate 3,924, forward strand.
CACCGCATCGCTGATGGTTCTCGGATCGGGATCGGCCACGCCACGTACTGCCAGTTCCTGCATCAGTTCCGCATAACGCAGGTTCGGCTGCCAGGATTTGGGCAGAGCAAAGCAGACTTCCACGATGATGGCCTGCTCCTTCAACCTGCGCTTGAAAACGCTGTCGCGATACGCGAATTCACAGGCGGCCTTGTCCAGAGTGAGCACCTGCCCGCTGATCCGGTCAAAGTAACTCACCTCGTGCAGCACATCCTTGAGCTCGGCACCGTAAGCACCGATGTTCTGAATAGGCGCAGCACCCACGGTGCCGGGAATCAGCGACAGATTTTCCAGCCCTCCCAAACCGCGCTGCAAGGTCCATAGTACAAATGCATGCCAGCTCTCGCCGGCCGCGGCCCGCACATAGACCGCCTGGTCATCTTCATTGACGATGTGGATGCCGCGATTGCACATATGCAGCACCAGCCCCGGAAAATCGCGGGTCAGCAGTATGTTGCTGCCACCTCCCAGCACCAGCAAGGGCTGGGCCGACAGGACACCAGCGGCATGCAGGTCTGCCAGGGTCTGGATATCGGTAACGGGCAGGTAGGACCTGGCCTGGGCAGCAATGCCGAAACTGTTGTGAGCTTGCAGCGAAAAATCGGTCTGGATGGAAAATGTGGCAGTCATGGCCGATGATTATAGCCTCCACCGGCCTTGCCGCGAATTCATTCCACAGACTGAGTCGCCATACCTGTTACGCTTTGTGCCCTGCTGGTAGAATCGCTTGCCAGAATGGACAGATTTTTATCCGTCCTCGATAACCGATTAGCCATAAAGGAAACGCCATGCCTTCTTTTGATGTTGTCTCCGAAGCCGATATGGTCGAGGTGCGCAATGCCGTCGACCAGTCAAACAAGGAAATCTCCACCCGCTTCGATTTCAAGGGCACGGACGCCCGCATCGAACAGAAAGAACGTGAACTGACTGCCTATGC
>JAEZLB010000119.1 GCA_023435945.1 Pseudomonadota bacterium
TTTCGATCACCGACAATGGCCGCGGCATTCCTGTCGACATCAAATGGGACGACAAGCACGAACCCAAGCGTAGCGCTGCTGAAATCGTGATGACCGAACTGCACGCGGGCGGCAAGTTCGACCAGAACTCCTACAAGGTGTCCGGTGGTTTGCATGGCGTGGGCGTATCCTGCGTGAATGCGCTGTCCAAAACGCTGAAGCTGGCGATTCGCCGCAACGGCAAGCTGCACCACATGGAGTTTGCGCGCGGCGTGCCGCAGAATCGTGAAATCGAAGTGATCAACGGCGAACAGGTTTCGCCCATCAAGGTCGTCGGTGATACCGACAAGCGCGGCACGGAAGTGCATTTCTGGCCCGATGAAACCATCTTCAACAATGTCGAATTCCATTACGACATCCTTGCCAAGCGCATCCGCGAATTGTCCTTCCTGAACAATGGCGTGCATATCAAGCTGAGCGACCAGCGCACCGGCAAGGAAGAAGATTTTGCATTCGAAGGCGGCACGCGAGGCTTTGTTGAATACATCAATCGTGCCAAGAATGTATTGCATCCGACGATTTTCCAGGCCACCGGCGAGCGTTTGTCCGATCAGGGCACGACCATCACGGTCGACGTTTCCATGCAGTGGAACGATGCCTATAACGAGCAGGTGCTCTGCTTTACCAATAACATTCCGCAGCGCGATGGCGGCACCCATCTGACCGGCCTGCGCGCAGCGATGACGCGTGTCATCAACAAATACCTCGAAGAACATGATTTCGCCAAAAAAGCGAAAGTCGAAGTGTCGGGCGACGACATGCGCGAAGGCCTGACCTGCGTGTTGTCCGTCAAAGTGCCGGAGCCCAAGTTCAGCTCGCAGACCAAGGACAAGCTGGTGTCCTCCGAAGTGCGCGGCCCCGTGGAAGAAATCGTGGCCAAGACGCTGACCGACTTCCTGATGGAAAAGCCCAACGATGCCAAGCTCATTTGCGGCAAGATCGTGGAAGCAGCCCGTGCACGCGAGGCCGCACGCAAGGCCCGCGAACTCACGCGCCGCAAGGGTGTCATGGACGGCCTGGGCCTGTCGTCCAAGCTCGCTGACTGCCAGGAAAAAGATCCTGCCCTGTCCGAGCTCTACATCGTCGAGGGTGACTCTGCAGGCGGCTCCGCCAAGCAAGGTCGTGACCGCAAGTTCCAGGCGATTCTACCCTTGCGCGGCAAGGTGCTGAACGTCGAGAAGGCGCGCTTTGAGAAGATGCTGGCTTCCGAGCAGATCACTACCCTGATCGCAACATTGGGTACGTCGATCGGACCTGATGAATTCAACATCGACAAACTGCGCTATCACCGCATCATCATCATGACCGATGTTGACGTCGACGGTGCGCACATTCGCACACTGCTGCTGACTCTGCTGTATCGCCAGATGCCGCAACTGGTTGAGCGCGGTTATGTCTATATCGCACAGCCTCCGCTTTACAAGGTGAAGGCTGGTCGTGACGAACGTTATCTGAAAGACGATCTCGAAGAAGCGCAATACATGATGCAGATCGCGCTGCAGGATGCTGAGCTGATTCCCAGCGAGGGCGCGCCAGCAATTAGCGGCGAAGCGCTGGTAGAACTGGTACGCCAGTACAACACGGCCAATGCCATCATCATGCGCTTAACTCGCGCCATCGATGATGCTGCGCTGGTAGCCATCGTGAGAGGCGCCACGCTGAATCTCGATACACTGGAAGCGGCAGAAGAATCTGCACAGAAGCTGACCAGCGCCATCAACGATCCCAGCGTCAGGGTCCTGGCCAAAACCGATGAACTGTCGGACAAGCATTTGCTGCGTATCGAGCGCCGTCTGCACGGTAACCTGAAAGTCAGCAGCATCGATGCTGAATTCCTGCAAAGCGTCGATTACGCCACCTTGTCGGGGGCAGCTGCGACCTTCAAAGGCTTGATCGGAGAAGGTGCGATGGTACGTCGCGGCACCGGTGAAAAGGTCAAGGAAATCGCAATTGCGGACTTCCAGCAGGCGATGAGATGGTTGCGTGATGAAGCCGAGCGTGGCGTCAGCAAACAGCGCTACAAGGGATTGGGTGAAATGAATCCCGAGCAACTGTGGGAAACCACGATGGACCCCAGTGTGCGCCGCTTGCTGAAAGTGCAGATCGAAGACGCGATTGCCGCTGACCAGATCTTCACCACATTGATGGGTGATGATGTAGAGCCCCGTCGTGCCTTCATTGAAGCCAACGCTTTGCAGGCGGGGAATATCGACGTTTAATTTTTGTAGCGGGAGCCATAAGCTGAGATTTTGGGAGGCATCCATTGAGACATTTATTAAGGGGTATGTCTCGATAGCTATGGTAAGACGCAATAATTGGTAACCTTAACTGTAGGTCGCCAAAGTAATTGCAGCTCGCGCCACAATTCTGCTACTGAAATGACGTAATTAGTGAAATCGGCCTCTGAATGGTGCTGAAACAGGGAACCGAAATGCCTGCCTTCGAAAGAAGGCAGGCATTTTCATTGAAGAGCAGGTGGCGGTGGAAGTCCGCTGCCGAGCCAAAGAAGGCACAATTTCAGGATGGGATTGGACTATTCGTTGTCCGCGGCATGAAGTTTTTTACCGTATGCCGGCGCATACTTCGACTTCTTCTCCTCGGCGCGTTTTAAATGCGCTGCCCTCGTTTTTTCAGCGGCATCCAGCGTTCGTTCTAGCCGCGAAGATAATGTTCCCCAAGACTCATATGGCGGGGGAAAGTTCTTATCAATCTCAAATCGCTCAAGACAGATGAGCGCCAACCTCAAGCTTCGTCCTGCAGCGTGCAAGAACGAATTGAAGACGTTGACTGGTAGCTGTCCCTCCCTTTCCCACCAATTGTGAACCTCATGCTCAAGCGCGTTCAGCGAGTCATAGAAATCGATAAGCGAACTGGCATCTTCCGGTGGCAAATTTCCGAAAGCCGGCGCTCCAGGGTAGAGAACCGGATGAATAGGAAGAAAATCCTTCTTTAAATCGTTAGGCTCCCCCCTATCAAAGGAAGCACAACTAAAACCGACGCAGGCTCGTTCATGGATGCGAAGCGTTTTCTCAATGACTCGTTTCAACTCAGGCGAGAAATAGCGGCGTGCATCGGTCTGCTTTCTTACCTTCTCCTGTTCTTTTGAGCGCCGGACGTTGAACTCAGTTACTCCGGCACCTAGCAGCGATGCCCCCGCACCAATGAGTGCTCCTGCAAAGGTTGAGAGTCCGTAAACACCCGCTATTACACCCACGAAAAACAGCAGGCTGGCCATAGCAAGATGGGGATTACTCCGTGCACAGCTCCACAATGTACGAATTTGCGGCTTATTGAGAAACTTTTTTACCTTACCCTCCATGCCGCTTACCCTTTTAAAGTCCGTACTTGGTTAGGGAACTAATAACGCGTGGTACGACAATAGGTCGGAATTAAGACTGACCTGCCCCCAATAAACCGGGCCAATTGAAATCTAGTAAAGTCCGTTTTTGGAGGAGAAGACGGACATGAAGAAGCGTTTTTCAGAAGAACAGATTATCGGGTTTCTGAAGGAAGCCGAGGCCGGGGTGCCGGTCAAGGAGCTGTGCAGGAAACACGGTTTTAGCGATGCCTCGTTCTACACTTGGCGTGCCAAGTTCGGCGGCATGGAAGTCTCGGAAGCCAAGCGGCTCAAGGACCTGGAGTCCGAGAATGCGAAGCTGAAGAAGCTGCTGGCCGAAGCCATGCTCGACATGGAAGCCTTGAAGGTGGTCGTCAAGGGAAAGTACTGAGCCCGCAAGCCAAGCGCGACGCAGTGGCGGCGATGATGGAGAAGGTCAAACTCTCCGAGCGCCGTGCCTGCCGGCTTGTCGGGCTGTCCAGAAGCGTACTGCATTACGAGACCAAGCCCAATTCCGACAATGAAGCATTGAGTGCCCGGCTGGTCGAGTTGGCACATGAACGTCGCCGCTTCGGTTATCGCCGGCTGCACGCCCTGGTCAAGCGAGAAGGCATTCATGCCAACCACAAGCGAGTACATCGACTTTATCGCGAGGCTGGCCTAGCGGTACGGCGACGTCGCCGCCGGCATGGCGTGATGGTCGAGCGAGAGCAATTGGCCTTACCCAGCGCACCCAATGAAGTCTGGTCGATGGATTTCGTCATGGATGCCTTGTCCAACGGTCGGCGCCTCAAATATCTGACC
>JAEZLB010000128.1 GCA_023435945.1 Pseudomonadota bacterium
GCTGGTGCGAATAGAAACGGTGCCAGAAAAAGGCATTGGCTACGGGGTCCTTGGTCCAGTTGGAGTTTTCGGTATCGCAGAAAATGATGCGCGTGCCGGCATAGGCCTTGTCATTATCCGACCACACATAGAAATTGCGTGCCGAAGACCCCGGCCTCGCCTTCCTCGCGCGCTGAAACCACGGATGCTGGTCCGAGGTATGGTTGATGACCAGCTCGGTGATCACGCGCAGGCCACGCTTGTGCGCCTCCGCGATGAAGCGCCTGGCATCGGCCAGCGTACCGTAGTCCTGATGCACGCCACGATATTCGGCGATATCGTAACCGTCATCACGACGCGGCGAAGGATAAAACGGCAGCAGCCAGACCGTGTTGACGCCCAGGTCAGCAATGTAATCCAGCTTGGCGATCAGGCCGGCAAAATCGCCGACGCCATCGTTATTGGAATCGAAGTACGACTTTACATGCAACTGATAGATGATTGCATCCTTGTACCAGAGCGGATCGTCGGCGAACCCCATCTTGCGCGCAAGCGGATCGCTCACCGAACGACGCGGCGCCTTTCTTCTTTCCATGCTTATGCCCCCCTTTGACGCACGCGCCAGATCGCATAAGGATGACTGTAAGGATCCAGCCTCATGTACTGATATTTTCCGTACCAGGTCAGGTGGTGCCCATGCAGCAGGTCATCCACGTCCAGCGCCGCGTCGTCAGGCAGGCCGAACTCCCACAGCGGCACTTCGAATGTGGCTTCCTGCACGTGATAAGGATCGAGATTGATGGCGACCAGGATCACGTTGTCGCCCAGATTGCGGCCCGGCACGATAGGCGGCGTAGTCTTGGCGAAGTACAGGATGTTTTCGTTATGGGCCACATAGAAACGTATCCCCAGGTGCGACTGCAGCGCCGGATTTTCCTTGCGCAGGCGGTTCAGTTGCGTGATTTCGGCAATGATGTTGCCGGGGCGATCCCAGTCCCACGCGCGGATCTCATACTTCTCGGAATCGAGATACTCCTCCTTGCCCGGCACCGGCGTACCCTCGCATAGCTCAAAACCGCTGTACATGCCCCACAGCCCCGACAAGGTGGTCGCCAGGGCGGCACGTATCAGGAAGCCGGGACGGCCGGAACGCTGCAGGAAGTAAGGATTGATGTCGGGTGTATTGACGAAAAAATGCGGGCGGAAAAACTCGCGCACCGGTGTGTGGGCGAGTTCGTTCATGTAGCCGGTGAACTCAGCCTTGGAATGACGCCAGGTGAAGTAGGTATAGGATTGCGTGAAGCCCAGCTTCGCAAGGCGGTACATCATAGTTGGCCGCGTGAATGCCTCGGACAGGAAAATGGTGTCTGGATAACGGGCGCGAATATCGGCAATCATCCATTCCCAGAATGGGAGCGACTTGGTATGCGGATTATCGACACGGAATACCCGCACGCCCTCCTTCACCCAGAACAGCACCACGTCGCGCAATGCGATCCACAAGTCCGGTACCGCACCGGGCGCATAAAAATCGACATTGACGATGTCCTGGTATTTCTTAGGTGGATTCTCTGCGTACCGTATCGTGCCATCCGGTCGCCACGTGAACCAGTCCGGGTGCTCATTCAGCCACGGATGATCGGGGGAGCACTGTATCGCGAAGTCCAGCGCCAGCTCCATTCCATGCTTTGCCGCTTCGTCGCGCAGGCGGCGGAAATCGTCGATGGTCCCCAGCTCCGGGTGGATTGCATCGTGCCCGCCCGCCGCAGCACCGATTGCATACGGGCTGCCCGGCTCACTGGGAGCGGCCGTCAGCGCATTGTTCTTGCCCTTGCGGTGCTTGCTGCCGATGGGATGAATCGGCGGAAAATACAGCGTATCGAAACCCATGGCCTGGATGGCGGGCAGGCGCGCGATCACGTGATCTAAGGTACCGTGCCGTAGCGGGTCGCCGCTCTGGGAGCGCGGAAACAATTCGTACCAGCTGGAAAAGCGTGCCGCCACCCTGTCCACTTCCAGGCGCCGGGTCTCGCTGCATACCCGGAATGGGCGTGCATCCGCGTCACGCATCGCTGCGGCGGTCGGCTCCGACAACAACGCGGCGATACGTTCGGCATCCGACATCTGCGCTTTGTTCTTGCTGCGCGGCCCCGGCATTTTCATGGCCCTGGCCAGGTTGCCGAGGTACTCGGCCGCTCCTGAGAGTTTCTCCGATTTGGCATAGGCTGCCGCCGCCTCCAAGATCAGCCGTCCTTCTTCCAGCTCCACGGTCACGTCTATTCCCGCCGCGGATTTTTTCTCCAGTTCGTCACGATAAGTGGCAAATACATCACGCCAGGCCTCCACCAGATATTCGTAACGGCCTATGCGCAATACAGGGAACGAGGCCACCCACTTGTCGTTGCCGAGCGTATGCATGCGCACTTCATGCCATGTTTCCTCATCAACGGCGCGCCACCAGACCGAAGCCGCCAGCTTTTCATGGCCATCCATGAAAATATCCGCTTCAACCTGCACCAGATCACCCACGGTGCGCTTGACCGCAAACTGGCTGCCGCCGTCCACCGATGGCAGTACGGACTCGATGGCAATGCGGGGCATCCGGGCTGCCGCATTGGCCGCCTGCTTTCCTCGCGCGGCGGGCCGCAGTATCGGCGCCATGGGCCTGGCTGCAAAGATCTGCAGTTCGCAGGCCTGCAGGTGCAGCAGATGCGCCACATGGTCGTCATGCTGGTCGGACTGGCCAGGTACCGGCCAGATACGCCGCAGGCATACGTATCCATTGGAACGCTCCAGCATGACACGCTCCGGAACCGCCGCCTCCAGCAGCATATCCGGGTTGGCAGCAATCACCAGCGCCTGAGGTTCGCGCTGCTGCACTGCAGGCAGGCGCATCATCACGCAGCCCTGCATAGGCGATTCAGTCAGCAAGCGCAGCCGCCCGCCATAATAAAAAGGTCCCTGATCAGCCATGAAACGATTGGCCTGGATGACTTCTTCAGAAATGTCGAAAGCTGCCTGATCCGACTCCTCGCCATGCACACCGTCGGTTTCAACGTTGCCGTACTCGAATCCTGCCGGCATCAGCCAGCCGTTACCGGTGGCGGCTGCCAACCGCAGGGCACGGATATGAAGCAGGCGGCGCACTTCCGGATCTTCGTAACCGGGCGCATGTGCAATCACTTCTTCATCGGGCGCATCGGGAAAAGCCAGCGGTGGCGCAATCTGGTGAAGGCGTTCGTGCTCCTCTACCAGCCAGCGCGAACGATAGTCCCACCACGCACCAGAGGAAAAACTCGCATCAAACCCGGCATCAGCCAGTGCATGCAACTGATCCGGCGCAAGGCCCGGCGTCCAGGCCAGGAAGCGCAGTTGCGGCGCAAATGCCCGGGCGGAGGCAAGCAGGTGGCGCCAGAAAGACGCGGGAAAGTCAGCCAGTGCGATACAACGGAATCCAGCCACGCCAGCCCCTGCCCAGGCCGCGATGCGTCGCTGCCAGTACTCCTGCAGCGACTGCGCCACAGCCGGCACTTCATAACGCAGGCGGCAGATGGGGTCGTGGCGCACCGGCTTGCGCGGATCTGGCAATTCATCGGCGACGTAATCCTGCACCAACCAGTCCGGGTGGCTTTCCGTCAGGATGCTGTCATCCTGGGCTGTCAGCAGATTCAGATCCATCAGCAAAGTCAGCCTGGCTTTGCGGCAGGCCTGCGCAAAACGGTGCAAGGCATCGTCAGACGTTCCAAAGGCGGGAGCCGGAATCAGTACATGGTCAAAACCCAAGGCTTGACATCGTTTCAGCCATGGTTCCGGTACGTAGTGGGATTGGGACAGGGGCGGGTTGAAGGAATAAATCCTGGGTAAATAAGACGTCGTTACGCGCATGTTTTTTTGGATTCAACGACCGGATGCGACGTAGCGTCGCAGTGACTGAAACCCGGCGGCAGTGCCACCAGCCCTGACTGATAGATCGCCAGAACAGGGGTTCGTTCAAAGTCGGGAAGGCTGAGGGCTATACCCCACTCCCTACCTGTTTGCAGGCTGCTCCACTCCACTATAGGGTTTTCTTCGCCCCGCCTTAACGCGCATATGCAGCCTCTTTGCGCCAGCTCATCTTTTAAGGAAATGTCCGTTCACATGGTACCCACAAGCATCTGCGTACTCCGGCCGGATTGGCGGCAGTGTCTTTCATTCCTTCATCGGGCCCGATTTTGGCCCCTCCATTTCCCGCGCCCTCCTGTTGTGGTCAGCCTGCCATGAATGCATGTTAAACATTAATTAATTCATGTAAGCAATTGAATAATATGATTTTTCCTAGATTAAATTTGACGTCTTCCCCTCTGCCAATCTTTCTCTTGCATGGTATATTGCCGCGACGCGATCTTTGTCTTGGGCAAGAAAAGCCTTGGGGGCATCATGCCCTCGCCCAGTGGTTCCTGAGCCGAAAAATAGCGCGGTAACCGGAACCGGTTTGCTGAAACCAGCATATGCGAACCCAGTCAGGAAGTTGAATGATCATTTATCAAGTCTATCCACGCAGTTTTTCCGACTCGAACAACGACGGCATTGGCGACCTGGCTGGTATCGAAGCCCGCCTGCCTTATATCAAGAGCCTGGGCGTGGACGCCATCTGGATCAGTCCTTTTTTCAAGTCACCGATGAAGGATTTCGGTTATGACGTCGCCAATTACCGCGAAGTCGATCCGATTTTCGGCGACATGAACGATTTCAAGCGCTTGATGAAACGCGCCAAATCCCTGGAACTGGGCGTGATCGTGGACATGGTGCTGTCCCATACTTCCGAAGAGCACCCGTGGTTCGTGCAAAGCCGTGCACGGGAAAACGGTAAGCAGGACTGGTATCTGTGGTCCGACCCCAAGCCGGACGGCAGCCCACCGAACAACTGGGTATCTGTATTCGGCGGTTGTGCCTGGCGCTGGGATGCGGAGCGCCGTCAGTATTATTTCCACTCCTTCCTGTCCAGCCAGCCTGACCTGAACATGCATAATCCGGCGGTGCAGGAACAGGTATTGAAGGAAATGGAATTCTGGCTGGACCTGGGGGTTTCGGGTTTCCGTTTCGATGCCTGCAATCACATCTTCCAGGACCTGCAACTGCGTAACAATCCGCCGCGCGAAGATACCAGCGCCGCCTTGCACCCCTATGGATTTCAGGTGCATGTCTACGATCAGGCCCGTCCGGAACTGCTTCCCTTCCTGGAAAGGATTCGCAAGCTGCTCGATGCCTATGGCGCCATCAGTCTGGCCGAGGTAGGCGGACATGATGCCCTGAAACTGATGGGGCAATACACGCGCGCGGGCCGCCTGCACTCGGCGTACAGTTTTTCCATGATGGGCCCGGACAGCAGCGCCGAACATGTGCGACGCGTGATCGCCACGCACGAAGAAAGCATACAAGCACCGGGCGTGGCGTGTTACGCCT
>JAEZLB010000132.1 GCA_023435945.1 Pseudomonadota bacterium
AGCGGCACCAGCAGCGCAGCCGTTCCTTTTGCCGTGTAGAGCAAACCGGAATTGGAGGTTGCATACTTGGAGCCGAAGGTATCTGCACAGGTCGACGGGAACAGGCTGTAGATTTCACCCCAGGCAAAGAACACCAGGCCGGTCAGGATCACGAAGGCAATCGGATCACGACCGAACTTGTACAGGCACAGGATACCCACTGCTTCGATGGCGAAGGCCATGAACATCGTCGGTTCGCGGCCGATCTTGTCGGACACCCAGCCAAAGAACGGGCGGGTCAGGCCATTGAGCACACGATCGATCGCCAGTGCGAAGGTCAACGCCGGCAATACGATACCCATGATGTTCACCGGCACGTCGTTCACCTGGAAGTCCTTGGCAATCGAACCCAGCTGCGCGGTTGCCATCAGCCCCCCCGCTGCAACCATCACGAACATCGCATACATCACCCAGAACACCGGGGTACGCAATACCTCGCTGGGTTTGTAATTCGCCTTGGTCTGCTGCACTTGTGCCGCATTCTCAGCCTTGGAATGTTCGGGAGCGCGAGCCAGCAGCAAAGCGACTAGCATAACGATAATGCCCTGGCCGATACCGAAATAGAAGAAAGCTGCTTCGTAACCGCTGCTTTGGATCATGTTGGAAATCGGTACGATGGTGATGGCAGAGCCTGCACCGAAACCTGCGGCAGTCAGGCCCGCTGCCAGGCCGCGACGGTCCGGGAACCATTTCAACGCATTACCCACGCAGGTGCCGTACACAGCACCGGCACCGATGCCGCTGATGGCCGCCGCGATATACAGAACGGGCAGCGATGCGGCCATGGAGTTCATGACCCAACCCAGGCCACATAACAGACCGCCCACCAGAACGACCGGACGTGGGCCGTAACGATCCACGAACCAACCTTCAATGGGAACCAGCCAGGTTTCGGTTACGACGAAGATACTGAAGGCGACTTGAATGGAAGCGCGCGTCCAGTCATATTTGACGGACATGGGGTCAACGAAAAGTGTCCAGCCATATTGGAGGTTAGCGATCATCGCCATACCGATGATGCCCAACACCAGTTGCATCCAGCGGTTGGAGAACAAGCCGCCAGTGTTTGAGGAAGAATCAGAATGTCTCATTATTTCTCTAATCGAATAAATCTCTCTTTGGTGATAAGAATTCAAGCGGCGGGCATTATTGACTGAAGACAGAAGCGGGATACACCTATGCAGAAACTCTGCCTTAACCATTTGATCATCTGATCGGTCACGCCTGCCAGCAACCAGGAATGCCACCGATTGAAGCGGGGAGCGTTGGGAGAGGAGCGCCTGAAAAAAATGACGTATCTCTCAACAAACCGTGCCGTAATAATGCGCAAGCATCGGTTAATGGCGAATGAAGCAAACATTAAAAATTGTTAATGTCTCGCCAACCCACTTGAAATGGCCGTATAAAAGCGCTGTTGCAATACGTCACAAGGATGGCTTGTAGTGATGGCAAGCAAGGAAAACCGTGCGCAGATCGCGGGGCAAAAAAAACCCGCGCAAAGGAGAAAGCGCGGGTTAGGAACCGTCTACAATTAACGGCGAGGAGAATCTTGATTCAACGTGGAACATCATGACATGCCGCGCGTTAACGCCGCATTAACGGACCATTAAGCGTAGATGGAGAATGCCAGGCAGTAGGCATTGCCTGCTGCTCTGCAAAAGCTCTACGCCGGCCTCACGTTGCGCAAGCTCCTTCTCACCATCCCGGATTGTTATGAAAGTATTAGTCGTCGAAGATAACGAGCGCGTTGCCGCCTTCATCAGAAAAGGCCTGAGCGAAGCCGGTCACACTGTGGATCATGCCGATAACGGTCGCGAGGGTTTATTCTTCGCAGTCAGCGAAAATTATGATGTGATCATCATGGATCGCATGTTGCCGGGAAATATAGATGGTCTTGCCATCATCAGCGCCCTGCGCAAAACCGGAAACAACACGCCTATCCTGATCCTGAGTGCGCTTTCCGATGTGGATGAGCGTATCCGCGGATTAAAAAGTGGCGGCGATGATTATCTGGTCAAGCCTTTCGAACTCGGCGAACTGGTGGCCCGCCTGGAAGCCTTGTGCCGACGCACGCAGAATGGCGCAACGGAATCGCCCAGTTCTCTGGTGGCGGGCGATTTGCGCATGGACCTGTTATCGCACAAGGTCACGCGCGGAGGAAAAATTATTGCGTTGCAGCCACGCGAATTCAAGTTGCTGGAGTATCTACTTCGGCATGCCAACCAGGTGGTCACCCGCACCATGCTGCTGGAGAATGTCTGGGACTACCATTTCGACCCGCAAACCAATGTAGTCGATGTTCATATCAGCAAGCTGCGTCAGAAAATCGATGTTGGCTTTCCTCAACCCCTGCTGCGCACCGTTCGCAGCGCCGGCTACATGCTGACCTGTGGTGATTAGACCCCGCCTTACTGCACGAACGCTGACGCTGATGTATGTGGCGGGCAGCCTGTTCATCCTCGCCCTGTTTGCCACACCCGTCTGGTATGCATGGCGCAAGATGATCGATGAGAACCGCACGCATATCCTGCAGGCAGACACGCAGAGACTGGCCAGCGTCTACGAGAAAAAAGGGGCCGATGGACTGATCGCCGCCATCGAGTCGCGCATCGATGTGCAGCCTGAAGGCGATGAGAAATATGTGCTGTTCACCGATCCTTCGTACAAGAGAATATCCGGCAATCTGAATGCATGGCCGGCAGGCGTGCCGGAACAGGAAGGAACCTATATTCAGAATATCGATGTCGGCAATGAATCCATCCATGCCGTGCTGGTGCGCTCGACCTTGCCGGATGGATCACACCTGCTGGTGGGCCGCAATCTCGCTTATCACGACCAGGTTGCCTACCTGTTTGTGCTGGAACTGGTGGGAACCACACTCATCATCCTGCTGCTGGGCTTATGCGGCGGATATGTGATCCGCCGTTCCCTGTTATCGGAAGTGCAAACACTCAGTCAAACGACGGCGGAGATCGTTGAGGGCAACCTGTCGCATCGCCTGCCGACGCGCGGAGGACACGGTGAACTCGACATGCTGGCCGTCACGGTCAACCGTATGCTGGACCAGATTGAACAGCTTATCAATGCAACCCGCCATATCACCAATGCCATCGCCCATGACTTGCGCACGCCCCTGACCGAACTGAGAACCCGGCTGGAAGATCTTTCGCTGAATGCGCCCGCGCATACCGTCAATGACATCAATGCGGCGGTTGCCGATGTAGACAGGGTCATCGCGATTTTCAACGCCTTGCTTCGCCTGGCGGAAATCGACACCGGCGCGCGCAAGGCCGGTTTCGTTCAGACCAATTTCACCCAACTGGTGGAAGATGCCGTGGAGTTCTACCAGCCGCTGGCTGAAGTCAAGGACATCAAGCTTTTCCTTCGAGCTTCGGAGCCCGCGACCGGCTGGGGAGATCCTTTGCTGCTTGCCCAGGCCATAGGCAATCTTCTGGATAATGCAATCAAGTTTTCACCAGTCCACAGCACGATTTCCGTATCGGTGACGCGAGAATTGATCGAACAAAAATCCACCATCCGAATCAGCGTGTCTGATCAGGGTCCCGGTATACCCGACCCGGAAAAACCGCGTGTCATTGAACGCTTTTATCGCAGCGACAGCAGCCGCGCCGCGCCGGGCATAGGGCTGGGGCTTAGCCTGGTTTCATCAGTGGCCAGGCTGCACAATGGTGTGCTCGAACTGGCAGACAACCATCCGGGATTGCGCGCCAGCCTGGTCTTGGCAAAAGGACAGCAGCGCATCCCATTTGAATTAAGCCTCGACAGCGGCCGGGCAGTGGTCAAGGGCGCGGCCCCTGCGGCCTAGCGATGTATCGCTCCAGCGGGGAAATGACGGATAGCACGCCTGGCTATTCGAAAGCCTCGCTCTTCCCATGAAAACCAGCAGAGAGCCTCCCTTGGCGGGCGACAATCAGGTTTGTGGCACACGCCCCTCATGCGCAATGCGCCAGTTCATGAAATCGTCGGCGGACAAGGGCTGTGAAATCCAGAAACCTTGCGCGATATCGCAACCAATGTTGCCCAGCAAGTCATACGTGTGTTGATCCTCCACCCCTTCTGCGACGACACGCATATCCATCTTGTGGGCCAGGGCCACTGCCGCCTCCACGATATGCCTCGCGCCGCTATCTACGCCAACCTGGCGAACGAAGGATTGGTCGACCTTGAGATAGCGGATGGGAAGTTGATGCAGATACTGCAAGGAAGAGTGGCCTGTTCCGAAATCATCAATGGAAATTGAAACGCCCGCTTCCGCCAGGCGGTTCAGTTCGGCAATGGTGTGCTCTATATCCACCATCAACGCACCCTCCGTAACCTCCAGTTCGATACGGCTGCCGTCAAGTTTATAGTGATCGAGCAGGTCCAGTACTATTTCAGAGAACCCGGATTGCGATAGGTTGCGTGGTGATACGTTGACGGCGATGAGGACAGGCATGCCCGCCCGCTCCCATCGGACACTTTGCTGCATTGCCTCGCTTAACGCGAACCGGGTAAGGGAGTGGATTAATGTGCTTTGTTCCGCCTTCGGAATGAATACATCGGGAGGCACATTGCCTCGCTCAGGATGATGCCAGCGCATCAGCGCTTCAGCACTATGCAGGCGTCCCGTGGCGATGTCGATTTTCGGCTGATAGTGCAGTGACAATTGCCCTTGCTCGGCTGCCTTGGTCAGCGCTCCCAGCATGGTCACGGTATTTTTTGCCTTGGTATGGATCGTGGGTGTATAGGCCACGAAATCCTGCCCTCTCTTCTGTGCATCGATCAATGCCGACTCGGCTCTTTGCAAATAAACTTCAGGGGCTTCGGCTATTTGGTTGAAGATCACATAACCGACCCGGGAACCGACCTGAACCGGTATCCCGTTGAACAGGAAGGCCTGCCTGGAACTTGCAGCAATCCCGTCGATGAGCAGCGCGATATCTTCCTGCCTGCCACCGATCATGAGCAGGCCGATTTGCTCGGTATCGATGCGATATATTTTTGTCTTATGCGGATGTTTTTCCTGAAAGCGCCGGGCCGATTGCCGGATGATTTCTTCAATGATTTCAAAGCCGAAGGCCGACTTCAGCTCCGTTACGTTTTCAAGTGACACCACGGCCAGCACAAAGGAATCCGGGACATCTCTCTTCCTGGCTGCTTCCTGCAGGTCACCTAACAAGGCAGTACGGTTTTCCATGTCCGTGGACGCATCATGCCTGGCAATCCACCTGAGGTTGTTGAGATGGTATCGGACGGTATCGCTCGCTGCTCCGCTGAGGAGGCCAGCCAGCGCAAAGAATCCCGTGCGGTAAAGCCAGTTGACCGTGTTCTGGGATTCGCCGGTTACGACGTCGATAGGAACGAACGGCCCCAGTACTATGCCACCCACTATGCCGATGACGACGCCGCCTCTGACACCGAATAGACAGCCGGCCAGCAAAACCGGCACATACATCGAATGCGAATACACATACTTGATGCCACCGGTGGTGTAGACCAGCAGGTAAATTCCACCGACGAGGATCGCCAGTAAGGGGGCCGCAAGAATCCTTATGCCATGCCGATGCTGCTCCAGCCATTGAAAGAGGGGAGTGGTATTCATCTATGTCTCTAGTAAGCATCTTGCGCCTTGCAGGAGCCATGCTGAGAGGCGAAGACAGAGAAGGAATGTTCGCTTAATTACACTAGCTATCCTGCAGAGTGGCTGGGGCTCACCACCCCACATTAACCAGTAAGCAGGAATATATTCTTACAAAATCCCTCCCTTTCCAAGGCTTGCTTTCGCATTTTTGATATTCATCCTATCTTCTGCCACTACGGAGTGGTGGGAAGCCTGTGCAAACAGGCTTCAGGATAGTCCATCCGTATGATGGTCCGGCCACGTTAAGACAGACGCTCTACCCATGTTGCCTGCCGCAGCCACGATGTGTTGCTGACGGTCCTGCTTCTTCCGTTTGCCGGGGCATCAGGCGTGCATTACTGCTTTGCATGGATCAGACGGTCGGCACTGGTGCGCCGGCCCGTGGGCCAGAGAGAGGAATGACCAGCATCTTGCAACACAAGATGTATTGAGGGAGCCTATCGGCACAAAGCCACCCGGCACGAGAGCAGGATGGCTTGGACAATCTGCCGGAACGCCGGAACGGGATGCTTTACCAAGCGCCCTGTCGGCGGGAATCACTCCAGGGGAGCACCACGCAAGCGGCCCACCTCGACTGGAGAGACAAGGCCGCCGTCATTGCCCCATGAGCTTCGGATATAGGAAACAACGGCAGCCACTTCCTCATCATCCAGCGCCATGCTGAAAGGCGGCATGCCATAGGGGCGGGGATTGCCTTGCGTACTCGGCGGGAAGCCGCCGCTCAGGACCATGCGTACAGGATTGATGGCCGTATCGGCTTTCAGGGAAGCGTTGCCAGCCAGCGGAGGATAGGCAGGAGGCATGCCCTCTCCGTTTGCCGCATGACATTCGACACAGTATTGTTCATAAACCCTGGCACCGAGCTGCAGCACGGCTTCCGCATTGGCATTGGTACGGATGGTTTTTGCCGTCCCCTGCACATCGTTGCGCGAGAGGCTTTTCAGATAAACCGCCATGGAGTCCGCATCTTTTTCCGTAAGGTGCTGCAAACTGGTACTGACAACTTCTGCCATCGGACCGTACACTGCCCCATGACGGGACACACCGGTTTTCAGCAATGACGATATGTCTTGCACGTCCCAGGCGCCAAGTCCCTGATCCTTGTCTGCATGCAGCGAAGGCGCGTACCAGCTCTGCATGGGGATGAGACCGCCGGCAAAATTGTCACTTCCGTCATTGCCTCCCAGGGCGTCGCGGCTCGCATGACAGGCGCTGCAATGCCCCAGCCCCTGAACCAGGTAGGCACCCCGGTTCCAGTCCAGCGCCTGGTTCGTGTCCGGCTGATAGACACCGGGCTCGAAATAGAGCATTCGCCAGAAGGCCAGCAGAATCCGCTGGTTGTAGGGGAAACGCAAATCATGTTCCCTGTTCTGCTGCTTCACGGCGGGCACGGTCTGCAGATAGGCATGAATCGCATCTGAATCTTCGCGCGTTACATGGGTGTAATTTGTATAGGGAAAAGCGGGATACAGGAAACTGCCATCCCTGGATTTCCCATTGTGCATCGCGCGCCAGAAATCATCGGAGGTCCAGCTGCCGATACCGGTTTCTTCATCGGGCGTGATGTTGGGCGCATAAATATCACCGAAGCCGGTGCGCATTACTCGCCCGCCCGCATACTCGTCGCCGCCACGCGCCGTATGGCAGGCCATGCAGTTGCCTGCCCGCGCCAGGTATTCGCCACGTGCCCATTGCGCTGCCATATCGGTGACGGGCCTGCCCGGATGATCGAGGTCCGGCGATTCCACGACTTCAATCCCGATTATGGCGAGTGGCAGGAGAATCAGCAGAGCAACCAGGGCGAAAATAAATCTCTTCATGACAAAAGCATCGTTATCGTTTATTGCGTTATGCCGCCGCAGGACATGGGAAGCTTCACCGTAGATGCCGGCGCCGGCACGATCTTCCCGGGCATAGCTTGAGAAGCCAGCCAGTCTGAGATGGCACCGATGTCCTCGGGAGTCAGCTTGTAACTGATGTCGGCCATGCAGTCGGGCGCTGCCGCTTTGCGCGAGCCCAGCTTCCAGGCACCGAACTGCGCTGCCAGATAGTCGCGCGGCAAACCGATCAGGCCGGGAATGGCAGGCAGCATGCCCGTCAGCGTTTCACCGTGACACGCGACGCAGGCCGGAATACCTCTGGAAACATCCCCGCTGACGACCAGCGCCCTGCCATGCTCCAGTGCAGACGGCGACGCACTCGACTTCTGTGCTGGCGGATAAGGCGGATGCTGTTGTGCAAAGTATGCTGCGATTTCAGCAATGTATTCGTCCGACAGGTGTGCCACCATGTGCGTCATGACCGGAGACTGTCGCCGCCCTTCCCGGAAATGAATCATCTGGTTGTATAGATAGGCGGCCGGCTTGCCTGCGATACGAGGGAAAAACCCCTCTCTGGTAGAACGCCCTTCCGCGCCATGACAGGCGGCACACGCAGCTACCCGCTCGGCGATGGAATCCGTCAGTGGCAGGGCCTGCGAGAACGACGGACCGGCCAGGAGAAAAGCTCCTGCAGTCAGCGCAAGCTGAAGCATGCAACGTGACAATAAGCGCACAGGCCTGGCCGCAGTGCGAAGCTTGCTCAAATCCCTACCTATTTGTTCCATCACGATCTTCCTTCTTTCCGCCAGCTTGCCTGCATGCCAGTCACATTCTGTATGGCTTTTGCATTGTCCCATTCGCTTCGCCTGCAAAACAGAAGCAGAAATGAGCGTTTTTTGCATACCAGAGCAAAGAAAGGTTCCGTCCTTCCCTGCCCTTGCAGCATCATGGGTGACATCGGAAAGGCACTGTTATTTCGGCAATAAGCGGAACAGAATCGCAGGAAATGGAATCTGATATGGTCTTTTATAAATCGCCTGCATCTGTTCTGTTGCAGAGAAAAAGCCGAGAATCACACTTGGTTAAAGTCCATCGTTTCTCAGACTTATGCTCAGGCTGGAAGCGGCAGGACATGCAACAGAGGAGCGCCCTGGCTGGCGCCGCGTGAGCTGTGGGGAGGAATATGCAAACCAGACACAAGAGCAAGACGATGGCCTGCCTGCTTGCCATCGTGACAGGCTGGGCGGGGATGCACCGGTTTTACCTTTATGGCCTGAGGGACAAGGCGGCCTGGGCTTATCCGCTTGCCAGTCTGCTTTATGTCTTCGTCGGACTGATTGCTTACCGGACCGAATCCCTGGAAGCCTTGGTCTTTACCCTGCTCCCCTTGCCGGTTTTCCTTGCGATACTTGAATCGCTGATGCAGGGCCTGACCGATGACCGCCTGTGGGATCAGCGACATAATCCGCATTTACCCCAGGTCACGCAATCAAAATGGCCCCTGGTCACGCTGCTTGCCATCACCTTCGGCGCAGGTTTTGTCGCACTGGTGGCCGGAATGGCACGCATTACCGACCTGCTTTACACCGGCGGTTCTTTTGGCTGACA
>JAEZLB010000148.1 GCA_023435945.1 Pseudomonadota bacterium
GGTGCCGCCTGCACCATGAAAGCGGAGATGACTTTCTCAGCCTTGTGTGAGGAAGATGACGATGATCCGGCAGCCAATGCCCATAAGGCACCGATGTGTAATAACACGATCAGTGCAAGAAGGACGCTTCGCTCACGACGATGCCCGGAATTTTCAAACAATACAGTCATAAAACCATGCGGTTTCCCGTACCTCTGAGGATGCTCTGCTTTATGCAGGCAGGTACGTGCAAGGTAAGTGGAAGATATCTCTACAAATGAGAATTATAACCATTTACATTTGATTTGGCGAAGGATTTTGAGCGCTTATTTATAAAAAAACAAAATCCGGATTGATCACCCCTGCTTAGAACCGCGGCCGGCATCCTGCGGAAAAACGCAGCCCCCGCTTCACGAGGTTAATGAGCGCTGGATCCAAAGAGTGACCATGAGTCCTGCCGTTTAAAAAGCGGCCTATGGGTGTCTCGTCGTACCGGGTAAATCCGAGTGGTTTGAGGTGATGGCGAAAACGGCAAGAGTATTGTTTGCCTATGCCACGTCTGCAGCGCAAGCGGCACCCACTAATGAGCAGTCTCCCTTGTGCTGCGCCTTTTCCCGGGGTGGGGCAAGCACCCGGGAAAAATGAGAAAAATAGTGATCGACTTGGCGGTCAAATGGGGAGAATCAAAGGCTGATGCCGCCTGCCAACTAAAATCGTCATATTGAACCTCGGCACCTATTTTCAGTCCACGCGTAAAGGCACCTGACTGAGCGCGAGCCTAATGCCTTGAGCAGGAGCATGTCGGAAATGGCGATAAGCAATAACAGGAATAATCAGAAAGATGGCAAGCCGCTGGACATCCAGGGAGAAGGAGCAAGTGCCGGGGTGCCCGCCGCGGGGGAAATAGAAGGCCACAGTTACCAGCCTTTGGATCATCCTGGCGTCAACCACTGGCAAGCGGGTTACATAACCCGTCCCGGGCTGGAAGAGCGGGGCAGTGTGTTTTTTGCCGCCGTCGAAATGACGCGCATGCCGATGGTGGTAACCGATCCTCGCCAGCCTGACAATCCCATCGTATTTACCAACCGCGCCTTCCTCGACCTGACCGGTTACAAGGAAGAGGACATCCTCGGCAAGAACTGCCGCTTCCTCCAGGGAGAGCAAACTGATCCCCATACGGTTGCCGAAGTGCGTACCGCCCTCAACGAACGACGGGCGGTGGCGGTCGATATCGTCAACTACAAGGCAGATGGTTCGTTATTCTGGAATGCCTTATTCATTGGCCCGATTTTCGATGAAAACGGGAATCTGATTTACTGGTTCTCGTCCCAGTTCGATATCACCCAAAGGCGGATATCGGAGGTGGCATTTCGCCAGGCGCAAAAAATGGAAGCCATCGGTCAGCTGACCGCGGGCCTGGCTCATGATTTCAATAATCTGCTGCAGGTCGTGACAGGAAATCTTGAGCTGATAGAAATGCGCTTGCGCGATGATGAGCTGGCGATGCATGCCATCAAGGCGGCACAACATGCCGCAGAAAAAGGAGGCAAGCTCACCCAGCAATTACTGACCTTTGCAAGAAAGCAGCGGTTGGAACCCAAGCGTATTAATCTGAATACGCTGGTAGTGGAATTCAGCGACATGCTGATCCGCACGCTGGGAGATAAGATCGACCTGCGACTGGATATGAAGCCAGGCCTGCCGGCTTGCGTGATCGATCCTACGCATATGGAGATGGCATTGCTGAATGTGATCCTCAATGCACGCAATGCCATGCCCGATGGCGGCAAGGTGACGGTAGCCACTGCGTTACACGGTTCAGAAGATAGGGCTTATGCGCCGACGTCAGGGCAGTATGTGACCTTGTGCGTGATCGATGAAGGCGAAGGCATGTCGCCGGAAGTGGGACGCAGGGCAACGGAACCATTCTTCACCACACGGGCACCGGGTACCGGGCTTGGTCTCGCCATGGTCCATGGTTTCGTGCAGCAGTCTCAGGGCCGGCTCGAGATAGAAAGCGAAATCGGCAAGGGAACAACAGTCAGGATGATTTTCCCTGCTGCGCCTGAACAGGTATTACAACCTCGTACTGAAACTCCCGGCGCAATGGTGACTCCTTCGGCCGTGTATCAGGAGGAAGCGCAAACCATCTTGCTGGTCGAGGACAGCGATGATGTAAGGCAAGTCACGGAAGGTTATCTCCGCTCGCAGGGCTACCTCGTGCTGTCGGCGCATAACAGTGAAGAAGCCCTGCAGTTGCTGGAAGAGCACGGAAAGGTGGATCTGTTGTTCACGGATGTCATCATGCCGGGTGGCATGAATGGCCTGATGCTTGCTGAGAAAATCCACCATCGCCTGCCGAATCTGCCGGTGTTGCTGGCAACCGGCTATATGGATGAATTGCACGATCAGGGAATCAATACGACGAACTTTACGACGCTCAGCAAACCTTACCGGCGTGCCGAACTCATCAGCCGCTTGCGTGCGGCCCTCAATGGGGAAAATGTTCCGGCCGACGAGGCAGACAATGCCAGGAATGAAGGAGTCCAGTAATGCCTTCCCATCTGCTGATTGTTGATGATGAGGCGGACCTGACTTCGCTGTTCAAGAGTTTCTTTGAAAGCCTGGGCTATCGCGTTTCGGTAGCCCACGACGGACTTATGGCGCTGCATAGGGATAAGCACGATCCTGCCGATGTCGTCATCACCGATTTGACCATGCCGGAAATGAACGGGCGGGAGCTAGTTGCGCAATTGCGCCAGCGCCGTGCTGACCTGCCCGTGATCATGATGTCGGGTTATGGTGGCGAAGAACAGGTGGCGGACGGCCAGACGGTCATGCTCGCCAAGCCGGTCAGTCTGATGCAATTGAAGCAGCGACTGGAAGAGATCTTGTCACGACGCGAAGATTGAGGCGGCAGTGGCAAGGCCGATGTCGATCAGGATGGCATGCGCTCTGTTGCCGAGCAGCCCCTGCCTCATGAATACGTCATGAATCGGGTGGTGAGGAGTTTTTCTAGCTGATCCTCCGGCAGCGGACGGGAAAAATAATATCCTTGTCCATAATCACATCCCGCTTCAGCCAGGAACTCCAGTTGCTCTCGCGTTTCAATGCCTTCTGCAATAACCTTCAAACCCAGCTTGTGCGCCATCATGATCATGGTTTCCGTAATCGCGCGATGACTGGCATTGTCTCCCAGGTCCTGCACAAAAGACTGATCGATTTTCAGGAAGTCGATATCGAACTGGTGCAGATAGGACAAGGATGAATAACCGGTACCAAAGTCATCGATCGCCACCGTGATGCCGGCATCGCGATACTGCAGCAACTGATCATTGACCGCCTGCGATGGATTCAGCAGTACGCCTTCAGTGATTTCCACCATGATGCTATTAGGAGGAATGTTATGTTCTTCCAGGTATTCAAGCCAGTTCGAATCGCCATCGTGATGCATGAACTGGACGGGGGACTTGTTAATCCCGATGGGAAAGAGTTTGCCTGTCTGCTTGCTGAAACGCTTGGAGCAAGTGGCCGCCTGCTTGAAAGCCCAGTTGCCGATGGCGCCTATCAATCCCGCTTCCTCGGCCAGCGGAACAAAGGTGGAGGGGCCGACTTCGCCCAGGGTGGGATGATGCCAGCGTAGCAGCGCCTCCGCTTTCACCACTTGCCCTTCCTGCAGATCGATGACCGGCTGGTAATGCAGGCACAACTGATCATAAGGCAGCGCCTGCCGCAATTCGTTGGACAGATAAAGGCGTCTGTGCGCTTTCTCATCCATCTCGCGCGTGAAATAGCTGAACTGATTTTTCCCCGCCCCCTTTGCGGCATACATGGCCTGATCGGCCTTGCGTATCAGTTCTTCTGAAGTATCCCCGTCATGCGGAAAAATGGTGACGCCCAGGCTGCCAGTCACATAGGCGAATTCATTGCGGATATCGAAAGGCAGGGTGAGTTTTGCCAGTATTTTCTGGCATACGAACTGAACGTGGTCGGGATCTTCCAGGTCGGTCAGCACGACTGTGAATTCATCGCCACCCAAACGGGCCACGATATCGGTCTCACGCACGCAGCTTCTAATGCGATCCGCAGCCTCTTTCAGCAGGATGTCGCCCGCATCATGGCCAAACAAGTCGTTGACCTGCTTGAATCCATCCAGATCGATGAATAATACGGCGAGCTGAAGCCCATTGCGGCAAGCCTTGCGTACTTCTGCATCGAGACGATCGCGGAAGCTGCGGCGGTTTGGCAGTTCGGTCAGCGCATCGATATTGGCGTGGCGCCACACCAGTTCTTCCGATTCCTTCTTGACCGTGATGTCGGTAAAGGTTCCGGTCATGATCAGCGGATGGCCGTGATGATCGCGATCGATGACCACGCCCCGCGACCATATCCATTTCCAGTTACCGTCCTTAGCCTTCAAACGATATTCGCATTCGTAGTTGGAAGCCAGTTCTTCCAGTATGGCCTTAAAGCTGGCCTGCACGCGTTCCGCATCGTCGGGGTGAATCAGGTGCTGCCATTGGGCGACCACGCCATAGCTGGCCTCCGGAGCAAAACCGAGCACCTGATTCAGGCCGCCGGAGAAGGTAAAGGTATTGCTCGGAATGTCCCAATCCCATATGCCCTCCACGGTGCCTTCGACGGCAAGCTTGAGGCGCTCATTGGCAATGCGCAGTTTGTCTTCGGTATGCTTTTGCTCCGTCACGTCGCGAATCAGCACCTGAATGGCGGGTGCTCCATTCCAGCTCACTTCGCCAGCCGTGGTCTGTACATAAGAAGTGGAACCATCCATGCGGCGCATTCGCAAGGTAAGAGAGCGATTGGTCTGATCGCCTTCCAGCGCGGAGGCCATGTGCGCCTTGACGACTTCGTGGCTGTCGGGGTGAAAGAATTCAAAAGGTGAGCGGCCTATGACTTCCAGTATGTCGGGTGCGCCGAGGATATTGATTGCTGCCTGATTGGCATACACGAACAGACCATTGGCGCTGACCAGAATGCCGTCGGGGCTCAATTCCGTCAGTTGCCGGTAGCGCTCTTCCGTTGCAAACGCACGTTCTTCCGCTGCTTTCTTTTGCGTAACGTTCATTGCCACGCCCACCATGCGTATCAGGTGCCCGCGCTCATCACGAATCGGTTTGCCGCGCATGAACAGCCACACGGTACCGCCTTGGGACACTTGCAGGCGATATTCAAGATTGAATGCCTGGCCGGTATTGCTGTAAAGCGTGATCGCCTCATCCACAATAGGAAGATCTTCAGGCAGGATCATGTCATGCCATTCCTGGGCAGAGAAGCTTCTTGCCTGTGCCGGCAGCGACAGCATTTTTGCCATGACAGGGCAGATATGCATGCTGCCGGAAGACAGGTCTTGCTCCCAAGTGCCGATGCCTGCGGCTTCAGTTGCTAACTGGTAGGTGAGTTCTTTGTCACTCCATTCACCAGCCCCGCGTCCGGCAGGGGTAGTGGAGAGGTGGCTGTTCAAATCGGGCATGACGTTTTCGTTTTGCTGCACGCCATCTGGGAGCTCCCGCATGTAGGCGTTATTCATAATATGACAACGGGAAATGAAACTATTGCTTGGGCAGCCAGAGAAATCTCAAGTTCAATTTCTTCCGCCTCTCATCGTGTATAAGGCGCCTTCTCTTTTGCTGAAAAGAGAGCGTTTTTGCCTCGCGTTGATGGGGGCCGCAAAGTGTTTTAAAAATGCCAAGCCTGTCCCGACGGCCTGATCAAATCGTCAAGCTCTCTGACAATAGTCCCGGAGTGTTACATAGGGGAGTGTGTGCCATATGCGGAAGTATTGTTTTAAGCAATGACAAGTATGGTGACCTGCTTTCCGAAAAAGCAGCAATGGATGGAACTTGTTCGCGGGTTGTTATTGGAGGGGCAGACGAGTCCTGATATGACTGCTTATGGGTGAGGAGGGAGCGGGAAAACAAAAAAGCCGCTGATCGGAAGATCAACGGCTTTTAATTCTGGTGGTGATAGGTGGACTTGAACCACCGACCCCAGCATTATGAGTGCTGTGCTCTAACCAGCTGAGCTATATCACC
>JAEZLB010000201.1 GCA_023435945.1 Pseudomonadota bacterium
GCCTTTACCGTCACCAACCTGATGTACTGCCTGATCGGCGTATTTCTCGGTACTGCCGTAGGCGTGTTGCCAGGGTTGGGACCTACCGCAACGATCGCAATGTTGTTGCCAGCCACTTTTGTGCTACCGCCAGTATCGTCGCTGATTATGCTCGCCGGTATTTACTATGGTGCCCAGTACGGTGGTTCTACGACCGCAATTCTGGTGAACCTGCCAGGTGAATCGTCGGCTGTGGTGACGGCGATTGACGGTTACCAAATGGCGCGCAAGGGACATGCCGGCAAGGCCTTGGCCATTGCCGCAATCGGTTCCTTCTTTGCTGGTACCGTTGCGACCCTCCTGCTGGCATTGTTTGCGCCACCGCTGGCAGACGTTGCACTGAAATTCGGCCCTGCCGAGTATTTCTCGCTGATGGTCTTGGGTCTGGTCGCTTCCGTTGTGTTGGCGAGTGGTTCGCTGGTCAATGCCATCGGCATGGTTATTCTTGGCCTGTTGCTGGGTATTGTCGGTACCGACATCAACTCAGGCTTGCCACGTATGACTTTCGATCTGCCTGAGCTGGCTGACGGCATTAACTTCGTTATCATCGCGATGGGTATGTTCGGCCTGGGCGAAATTCTGCGTAATCTGGAACATGAAGAATCGCGTTCCCTGATGACGAAGAAAGTCTCCGGTCTGTTCCCGACATGGGATGACCTGAAGCGTTGTATCGCCCCGATTTGTCGAGGTACCGTCATTGGTTCTGCGCTGGGTATTCTGCCTGGTGGTGGTGCGATGCTGGCTTCTTTTGCCTCCTACTCCCTGGAAAAGAAGGTTTCCAAGAACGCCAAGGAATTCGGTCACGGTGCGATTGAAGGTGTTGCAGGCCCTGAGTCGGCGAACAATGCCGGTGCCCAGACCTCCTTCATTCCTATGCTGACGCTGGGTATTCCGTCGAACTCGGTGATGGCGCTGATGATCGGCGCGATGATCATTCAAGGTATTCAGCCTGGTCCGGCAGTGATGACCGAGCAGCCTGCGATGTTCTGGGGCCTGATCGTGTCGATGTGGTTCGGTAACCTGTTCCTGGTGATTCTGAATCTGCCGATGATCGGTCTGTGGGTACGTATGATCATGGTGCCGTACCATTATCTGTTCCCTGCGATTCTGGTGTTCTGTGCGATCGGTGTATTCAGCCTGAACAACTCGGAGTTCGACGTTTACATGATGGCGTTGATCGGCCTGCTGGGTTACTTCTGTCTGAAGTTGAATCTTGAACCTGCACCCATGCTACTGGGTTTCATCATCGGTCCGATGATGGAAGAGTACCTGCGTCGGGCGCTACTGTTGTCGCGCAGCGATCCGATGGTGTTCCTGACGCGTCCTATCAGTGCCACCATGCTGGGCCTCGCGGTATTGGCCTTGATACTTGTCGCTCTTCCGAGCCTGCGTAAGAAGCGCGAAGAGGCATTCAAGGAATAAGCTTCTGCTGTTCACCAGCCTGTAATAAAAGCGCACTTTCGGGTGTAATGCCGTTCAGTTAGGAGCTGAGCGGCATTTTTATTTTCTGATTGTAAACGCTGACGCGGGCTGTTAACCTGCGCTCCTCATGTTTGATGACGCCCTTCATTTTCTAGGCGATGTTAAAAAATGCAGGGAAACGGTGGGCTCATTGATCGACTATCTTGCCAAGACGCCGATGACCACCGCATTGGCCAGATCAATCACGAAGCCACAGACTAGTGGCACGATCACGAAAGCTTTTCTGGCTGCGCCAAACTCTCGAGTAACAGCGGTCATGTTGGCTACGGCGGTAGCGGTGGAGCCGAGTGCAATGCCTCCGAAACCGGAGCAGATCACAGCGGCCTCGTAATCGCGGCCAAGGGTGCGGAACACCACCAGCAGTACGAACAGCACCGCCAGCGTGATCTGCAGCAGCATGGCGGCGGTGATGAAGCCGAGCATCGGTTGCAGTTCCCAAAGCCGTAGGCCCATCAACGCCATAGTGATGAATAACCCCAGGCAAACGTCCGAAATCAGGGCCAATCCAGGCTGCATGCTCGGCAGGTTCCAGAGTCTGATGCGGCCACGTAACATCAATTCGGCACTGTTGCGCAGCAGGATGCCGCCAAGCAGGCAGCCGACGAAGGCCGGCAGCGTCAGCGACGTCAAGGCGAAGAGGCTGGTGATTCCCTGGCCCAGCATCAGCGTGACGTTCAGCCACAGGATCGCCAGCAGCATGCCGTGGTAGTCGAGACTGATATGGGGCTCATCGCGATATAACGTACCAACTTCCAGATCGGCGTCGCACGAAGGCTTCACCTTGTGCCAGCGCATCAGCACGCTGGCGATGGGACCGCCGATTGCGCAGGCAGCGATGAGGCCGATCATGTTGGCAGCCAGTCCCAGCTCGGCAGCGCCGTGGATGCCGAGGGTCTGCGTGAAATGCGGCGTCCATGCCAGTGTGGTGCCGACACCGCCGGTGAGGGACACTGATCCCACCATCAGGCCAATTCTTGGATCAAGGCCGAACGCTGCGGCGACGGCCATGCCGGAGAAATTTTGCAGCACCATGAAACCGATGGCGAGCACCGCCAGTATCAGGAGCATCTTGCCACCATCTGCCAGCGTTCGCACATCGGTGTTCAGGCCGATGGCCGCAAAGAAGTACAGCAGCAATGCATCGCGCAGGTCTAGTTCGAAGGCGATGTCTGTCCCGGTTGCGTAGTAGATCGCGCAGACGGCCATGGCACAGAGAAAGCCTCCCACCAGCGCCTCCGGAATACTATAGCGCCGCAACAGTTCGAAGCGCGCAATGATTCCCTTGCCGAGGAAAAGCAGAACGATGGCGAATGTGGTGCTTACGAATGGATCAATCTTCATCAGGACTTTGGCCGTGGAGGAGGGCGGCGAACGGCGAGAGGTAGTGCATAGCCTCCGTTCGCCGAGGCGGATGGGAGAATTTCCGCCCACTTGAGCAGATGCTTAACGCACGATGACAATATCACCTACCTCCTGCACATAGTTGAGTGCGTAGAGCATTTCTACTGGAGCCAGCGCGTGGAGAAAGGGCAACAACTACGCTGGCATGATTTTATCACCCAAGCGGGCGGGCAGCCCCCACTAACGAGCTTTCCAGCACCCCAGTCGGTTTGGTCAGCCGCGAGAGTTTACGGTTATTGATGTCCACGACCTTTCCTCCACGGGAGGCGGTAGCAGCTCGACATACGCAGCTCTTGTTCGTGCAGGTCCATGGTCCATCGGTCTCGTTGCACAGTATCGGGAGCATGTCACCTGCTCCCAGAACGGGTCCGATACCGCAGCCAGCGGGTTTGCTCCCGCCCCTGAAGAAGCTGCGCAAGACCCCGTCGAAATGAGCCGCAGCCTCGGATAAACTCTGCGCCAGGTGCTGCGCTGCGTCGTGGCTGCATACTTATGTGGTTGGACCGGCAGGTATGTCAATTACGAATGGCATAGGCAAAGTGGTACGCCATTGCCGGTTTTGCGGACGCTTGGCGGCTGTGCGTCAATCGGCATGGTTCTGCGCGACGCTCATTTTACAGATGAGCATTTGGTAGGCTTTGCCGATAATGTTTCGAAGGTGGGGGCGGAAAGCGAGTTAGCTACGAAATCGCTACGGTGCTGAAAAAGAAAAAGGGTTACATTGCTGTAACCCTTTGAATCTATTGGTCGGGACGGAGTGATTCGAACACTCGACCCCTTGCACCCCATGCAAGTACGCTACCAGGCTGCGCTACGCCCCGACGAGGTCGCCATTATAGCAGAATGAAAAAATTGTGGCGTAGTCAGTTGTAGCTGTTTCTTGTACCTCCTGATGATTCGACTCTATACGCCATTGCAGTGCTCAGGTAGGCTCTCATTTTTTATGGATGACAGCTGTCATGACGATCAAGATCAGCGACCGATTCGATGCCGGTGCGATAGAGGTGGTAAGCACCTTGCAGGCGGCAAACATCGAATTAAACCTGCGCAAGGATTCTCACGCCGATTTTTCTCAGTGGTTTTATTTCCGTCTGCAAGGGGCGCGTGACCAAGCGTGCATGATGCGGATTTTGAACGCGGGTCAGGCGACGTATCCGGACGGGTGGCGCAACTATCAGGCTGTGGCGAGTTATGACCGTGAGCACTGGTTTCGGGTGCCGACCGACTTTGACGGTCAGGTGCTGACCATAAGGCATACGCCGATGCGGGACAGCGTGTACTACGCTTATTTTGAGCCTTATCCCTGGGAGAGACATTTGCGTCTGCTTGGCAAGGCAGAAGAATCGGCGCTCGTGCGAGTGGAGGATCTTGGCAGCACGGTCGATGGGCGTGACATGAATCTGCTGGTGATCGGTGAGCCGGGGCCGCATAAAAAGATAGCCTGGATCATCGCGCGTCAGCATTCAGGCGAGACCATGGCGGAATGGTTCATTGAAGGTTTGCTGAATGCTTTGCTCGATGAGGCCAATCCGCACTCACGCCTTCTGCTACAGCAGGCCGTGCTTTACATCGTGCCGAATATGAATCCGGATGGAGCCGTACGCGGCAACCTGCGGACCAATGCGGCGGGGGCGAACCTGAATCGAGAGTGGATGAATCCTTCCCCCGAGCAGAGTCCTGAAGTCTATGCCGTCCGTCAGTGTATTCACAAGACTGGTTGCGACTTGTTCCTGGACATTCATGGAGATGAGGGGCTGCCTTATGTTTTTGTCGCCGGTTGCGAAATGCTGGAAGGTTTTACGGAAAGCCAGGTGGCTGAACAGCAGGCATTTGTCGCATCCCTTCAACAAGCCAGTCCGGATTTTCAGACGCAGTTTGGTTATGCAAACGACAAGTACCATGACGATCTGCTTAAGCTCGCCTCCAAATATATTGGCCATACTTTTGGCTGCGTATCCCTGACTCTTGAAATGCCTTTCAAGGACAATGCCTTGTTGCCTGATGCGCGGACCGGTTGGAATGGCGCGCGCAGCGCGGCATTGGGGCAGGCAATGCTGCAAGCGCTTGCAGCGACTTTGAGCAAAAAGCAACCTGATTAAGAATCAAGAAGTTACAGGGGCTTACAAATATTTCTCCCTGGAAGCTAGGTTGAGGTCACGGCGAAGCAGTAGACTTGCGTTCCATCAAGTCATGGCTGGTAAGGTGTCTGAAAGTTCTTGGTCAGATTCAGAGTAATTCCAGCTGGTTTTAAACTCTTCAAGTTATTAAGCAAGGTAGGTAAGCGGGACGTATGTGGCAGTACGGACGGTAGTGTTGGTCCTGTTACAGGATGTTCTCAATAGGAGCAAAAGATGAAAAAAATTCTGGGCGTAATAATATTGACGAGCCTGGTTGTTGGGGGAGTGAGTGGGTGCGCGGTGTCTAAAAGTGAAGCTCCTGCTGTACCGCAAAAGGTAGAGAATAAGCTGGAAAATCCGGTGGTTGTGCCAAAGACGGTGCAGACTCCGGTGCTGGATGGCATATATTCTTACCAATGCGAGCTTGGTAAGAAGGTCACTGTCGTGTACAAAAAGGAAGAGAGCGATGTGATCACCTTGCGCTGGAATAATAAGACTCACCAGTTAAAACGTACTGCCACGACAACCGGTGCCAATCGTTTTGAGGACAACCACGCAGGGCTGGTTTGGATCAATATTCCTGCCAAAGGAATATTGCTGGATTCCAAGAAAGGCCGCCAGCTTGCCAATGATTGCAAGGCATAAATTCCACGCCAAATGGGTTTTTGAGCGCATCGCAGATGTTCTGCGGATATGAAAAAAGGGGCTGGTTAAGCCCCTTTTTTCATTGGAAACATCGTCTAATGCAAGTGCTGCTGCGTGCCTTGCGTCAGGTCTTCCGGCATTTCCGCATGTACCAATTCTGCCTCCCAATCCAGATAGAGCGGGGTACCGCAGTCTTCGCAGAAGTCGGACTGGAATAATTCGCGATGAATCTTGACATCGGTTACGCCGCATTCTCGCAGCAGGGCAACGATTTCCTCAAGCGGTGAGCGGTATTCTGGCGTTTCCGCAGGTGCAGACAGTAAAAGTCCTCCCATGTCTATCATGTCTTCATCCGCTTCTTCCGGTCCGTAAAGCGGCCAGACTACACCGTAGATAACTTCGGTTTGACCTTGCACTGTAAAACTGATCCGGTATTCATCTATGCGACGTTCTGCTGAATCCTGCGCAAATCCGCCTATCACTGCCGCCAGTGCGCTGGCATCGACTTCCAGGGATTGCGTCAAATAATTGATTGCCGCTCTAATGGTAATAGGACGTATAAGCTTGTCGGCTTCACGGCAGGCAAGATAATAAGCTTCAGGAAGCAATAATTCGACTCCGCATCCGGGAAGCATTCTTTGTATGACCGGATTCATATCAATCTGCCAGAGGCGCAAGGCTTCATTCTGGGCGGCCACTATGCTTGTCGGCGCCGATGCCGTTTGCCAGCGGAATAGAGGCGCGCCTGAAGGTACTATCAAGGTTGCCAGCAGGTAGCGAGTATCCGCAAGAAAAGGGACCGTTTCAGGCAGGGCGCCGGACAGGGTTATTGGCTTGTCACCCAAACCTGCCTGAGTCATGCGTTGAGTCAGGGAAAATGTAGCCTCGTGTGTCTGCGGTAACTGGTCAATGGAATACAGCACAGGAGAAAAGGCGATGCGCACATTTTCTGCCAGCATATGAGTCTGCAGATGGTTCGCAGTGGCTTCCAGCAGCTCCGTCGGCACGGTTCCGGATGCAATGGCAAAACGGGTCCAGGCCAGGATTGGCAGCGCAATCAGCAAGGCATCGTAATGTTGTCCGTCGTGTTCGACAGTGCAGGAGGAACTGACTGCCTCCACGCAATCGATCAGGGCGTCGTAAGCGGGAGCTTCCAGGCGGAACAGATGGTCGAGCGCAGCATTAACTGTCTCCTGGTGATGATGCTTGAGCAACTTCTGCACGAGTGCATCAATCTGCTGTTCCCAGGCACGCTCTTCCAGGCGACTGCTGGCGCGTGCCATTGCGATCGCCAGGCTGACGAGTCGCTGGCTGTCGGCCGACAGTTTCAGCGGAGATTTCTTTGACGGGCGGCGCATAGGGATATAAAAGGAAACAGTAAGAATCAGTGAAACCTATTGTAGTGGAATCACGATTTCCGGGAATATTATTTCAATGAGCATTGACGTGTTTCCTCCATGTGACACACGCGGACAACATCGCAGAGATGTGACGCGCATGTACTTGTATATAAAATCACGTCATTAAAAAAACAAGCAGGAAGAGGCAAGCCCCTTCCTGCTTTGCTCAATGCGACGAAGCTTACGCTGCCAGCAACTGGCGCAGCACGAAGGGCAGGATGCCGCCGTGCTTGTAGTAATCCACTTCGATCGGCGTATCGATGCGCAGCAGCAGCGTTACTTCCTGCTTTTCGCCATTCGAGCGGTGGATGACCAGCGTGACTTCCTGCTGCGGACGGATTTCGCCTTCCAGACCGGTCAGGTCGAAACGTTCGTTGCCGGTGATATTGAGCGTGTTCACGCCATCATCGCCCAGAAATTGCAACGGCAGCACGCCCATGCCCACCAGGTTGGAGCGGTGGATGCGCTCGAAGGAACGTGCTACCACGGCCTTGACACCCAGCAACTGCGTGCCTTTGGCAGCCCAGTCGCGCGAAGAGCCGGTGCCATACTCTTCTCCTGCGAATACCATGGTGGGAACGCCCTGATCGATGTAACGCATTGCCGCATCGTAGATGGACATTTGCTCGCCAGTGGGCTGGTGTATGGTCAGGCCGCCTTCAATGCGCGAACCGTCTTCCTTGGGCGGAATCATCAGGTTCTTGATGCGGACATTGGCGAAGGTGCCGCGCATCATCACTTCATGATTGCCGCGGCGCGAACCGTAGGAGTTAAAGTCGGCTTTCAGTACGCCATTCTCCTGCAGCCATTTGCCGGCCGGGCTGGTGTCCTTGATGGAGCCAGCAGGCGAGATGTGGTCGGTGGTAATGGAATCGCCGAATACGCCCAGTGCACGTGCGCCGGTAATGCTGGCCGCTGCTGCCTGCGGTTCCATGGTGAAACCGGCGAAGAACGGCGGTTCCGCGATGTAGGTGGACTTCGGCCAGTTGTACACATCGCCGGTAGCCACGCCTTTGATCTGCTCCCACAGATTACCGGGAGCGGATTTCACCTGTTCGTAGTTTTGCTTGAATACCTTGGAATTCATCGCGAACTTCATCAGTTTGGCGATTTCCTTGGAGGTCGGCCAGATATTGCCCAGGTAGATGTCCTTGCCATCCTTGTTGCGGCCGACCGGCTCGGTCATCAGGTCCCTGGTCACGTTGCCGGCAATCGCGTAGGCAACCACCAGCGGCGGGGAGGCCAGGAAGTTGGCGCGGATGTTCGGATGGATACGTGCTTCAAAGTTACGGTTGCCGGACAGTACGGCAGCAGCGACGATATCGTTCTGCACAATTGCTTCATTGAGCGGTGCAGTCAAGTCGCCGGCATTGCCGATACAAGTAGTGCAACCGTAAGCGGTCACGCCGAAGCCCAGTTTTTCGAGGTAGGGCAAGAGGCCTGCTGCTTCGAGGTACTGGGTGACAACACGCGATCCCGGTGCCAGCGAAGTCTTGATATGTGGCGCGACTTCCAGGCCGGCTTCCACCGCCTTCTTCGCCAGCAGGCCGGCAGCCAGC
>JAEZLB010000295.1 GCA_023435945.1 Pseudomonadota bacterium
CAGGCGGACTACCTGCGTTATGTGGATGGAAAGCCGCGTCGCGCCGGCATCATCAGTTTTCTGGAGGCCCGTGCAATTTGTCTCACGGACAGTGAGATAACGACACTTGCGGAGGCCAAATCCCGGATCTTTGCGCGTCTGTTGCGCGAGCAGGGGGTGAAAACCTATCGTTCTACGATGAGACTGCTGCAAGCAGGAAGGCAGCAGCATAAAAAAATCGCGCTGGTAACGTCGAGCCAGCGCGGACGGGAAATACTCGCCGACGCCGGCATCAGCGCCGATTTCGATCTCATTCTGGATGGCACTGATATCGACCGGCTTGGACTTGCGGGAAAGCCAGATCCTGACATGTTCGTGCAGGCTGCGCAGCAGCTTGGCGTAGTACCAGCTCATGCAGTGGTGATCGAAGACGCAGTCGCGGGTGTACAGGCAGGAAAGCGAGGTGGATTCGGGCTGGTCATCGGTGTCAACCGCGGCGATAACGCCAAGGCATTAAAAAGAGGCGGCGCCGATGTCGTGGTGTCAGACCTGAAATCGCTTTCCTTCAAACGGCTTGAAAGGGCTTTTCGAGCGCGGCAGCAAGACCTCGCCTGGCAGATCGAACAAATAGGATTCGATCAGGCACGCGAACGCCAGATGGAAAGCTTGTTCTGCATCGGTAATGGTTATCTTGGCGTGCGAGGGGCTCTCGATACGCCACTGCATTGGTCGCAGGCGGACTTATTTGTGGCAGGTATCTACGATAAAAAGATTGCTGATTTTCCGTACTCTGAAATTGAATTCATGGCTCCCCAGAGAGACGGCAGCCTGTATGCGGAACTTGTACCTTTGCCGTTTCCGTTCCGCGTGGATGTTTATGTCGGGGACCTTCGCCTGGTGCCGGGTGACAATGATGAATTTGAGTGCGAACGACGGCTGGATATGCGCCGGGGTATCGTGCATTTCAACACCCGGTTCGAAACATCGGGTGGACGAAAGAGCACCGTGCGATCACGACGTTGTGCTTCACTGGCCGAGCCGCATCTGCTGCTGCAGGAATTAAACGTCGAGCGGGAGAATCATTGGTGCGATATTCGCTTCTCACCATCCCTGGTCGAGCCTGAACTGGAAATCCAATACGCGCATCTGCATGTCCTGCAGCATGTCAGGGAAGGTGACCGGGAAGTTATCTGCTATCGTACCCAGGCTTCGCTTTTCACGATATGCGTTGTAGCCATTCACCAGCAACAGGACACTCGCTTGCGGCGTGCCTGCTTTGTTTATACCAGCCGGGACAGCAGCGATCCTGTCAGGTCGGCGCTTGATCATGCAGCCGGTTTTGACTGGTCCAGTTTTGAGTCGAAGTTGAGCACCAGTGCCAGAAACTGGTCGGCTTTCTGGCATAAGGCAGATATACGCGTACCCGGACACCACTCGGTCGAGCAGGCCTTGCGTTTCGGCAGTTATCACTTGCATCTGGCGGCGCCTAAAGACCCCACGGTCTCCATAGGCGCACGAACCTTGTCGGGACGTGCTTACGAAGGACATATATTCTGGGATACAGAGATTTTCATGTTCCCTTTCTTTCTCTACACGGATCCGTCTATTGCGCGCAATCTACTTCTCTACCGCCATCATACGCTGGAGGGCGCACGCCGCAAGGCCAAGCAGCTTGGGTATGCCGGAGCCTGTTTTGCCTGGGAATCCACGGTGACGGGTGACGAGGTCACGCCCAAGAAAATATGGCTGAAAAGCACGGGAAGGGAAATCCCCATATTCACCGGCACACAGCAGGTGCATGTCAGTGCGGATGTGGCTTATGCCGTATGGCGGTACTGGGAAGCAACAGCTGACCAGGCTTTTCTCGAAGGGCCCGGCGCCGAATTGCTGTTCGAAACAGCGCGTTTTTGGAAAAGCCGCGCTACATTCTACAAAGGGCAATACCATATCCGGGAGGTGGTCGGCCCGGACGAGTACCATCACTCGGTCAACGATAATGCCTATACCAACTGGATGGCCCATTTCAACCTCCAACGTGCCGCCTGGCTGGCCCGGACGCTGGGGCGCGAACACGAAGCATCCGAAGGATGGGAGGAGGTCGCCAGATTGCTTTATTTACCCTCGCCAAACCAGCAGGGCGTGATAGAGCAGTTTGAAGGGTTCTTCGCGCTGGAGGATTATTCTCTCGAAGATGCAGCACGTTTCCAGGCACCCATCAGCCGTCTTTACAATTGGGACAAGGTCAATCGCCTCAAGCTTATCAAGCAGGCCGATGTCCTGATGTTGTTTCTGCTGTTTCCCGACGCCTATGACGATGAGATTGTTGCCGCCAACTACCGTTACTACGAGCCGCTCACCGATCACGGCAGTAGCCTGTCACCTGCGGTACACGCCGCAATCGCGGCAAGGCTCGGCTGGCAGGAAGAGGCTGAGCGCTACTGGAAACAAAGTCTGTGGCTGGATCTGTCTAACGTCATGAATAACAGCATGCTGGGCGTACACGCTGCCGCGATGGCGGGAAGCTGGTCAGCCCTCATATTTGGTTTCTTGGGCGTACACTTTAACAATACCGGAGTATATGCAGGACCTTATGCTGCGGAAAGATTGCCGGATGCGTGGAGCCGCGTCTGCTTTGAGCTCAAGTACCGGGGGCGCGAATACCCGATGACGATAGTGGGAAAAAAGGAAT
>JAEZLB010000359.1 GCA_023435945.1 Pseudomonadota bacterium
TCCCTGGTTCGAGTCCAGGTCGGGGAGCCACAGAATTGAAGGGCCTAATCGAAAGATTAGGCCTTTTTTATTTTCTGTCCCAGTGGCGCCTCTCTCGTTTCCAGTACATCCTGCACACTCGCGTACAATACCGGCGCTGATGCCGGCGTTCTTGCTGGCACAGTGCCCATGAGAGAATCCGCACTTCAAGCTCTGATATCACAATGAAAACAAAGTCGAGACAAACCTTATTTGACCTTCTGGTTGTACAGCCCTGGTGGGTAAGCATGATTGCGGCGCTGGTTATCACTGCTGGCGTAGGTGCGCTGTTCCCCGACGACAAACGCATATTTGGCCTGGCAGCCGGCATCCCTTTTTTTGTTATCGGCGTGATTGCCGCGTGGCGGCAGTTTAAAGCCCCCAGTCAGGCGAAACTCGACGCGATTCGCGAAAAGGTGACGGCGATGAACTGGCCTGAGTTTGCGGCTTATCTCACTCGCGCACTGCAGAATAGCGGCTATGAAGTAAAGCCTTATGAGGGCAAAGGTGCAGAGCTCGAAATTACCAAGCCTGGCACACATCTTCTTGTCAGTTGCAAGCGCTGGAAAGCGGCCAATCTGGGCGTAGAAGCATTACGTGAATTGCAAAATGCCGCGGAATCAAAAGGCTTGCAAGCCATGTGCATAACCCTTGGAAAATTTTCGCCATCAGCCTTCACCTATGCAGAAAGCGAACGCATCATTCTGATGGATGCAGAAGGCCTGATCCTGCTGCTGGTCAAAGCAGAATAAATCTCGCAGATTGGTCTCCGCACAAACAAGCTTGTTGCGCTCAACATAAGCACTAAAAGCCTTGTGAAGGTACATGGCAGCTTTTACCGCTCGCACTCAACTGGCCTTCAATTTCGACCCTTGGCTGTAACGCCATTTGCAAGTCCGGAACCTCTCCGCGAGGCCTTATACGCCTGCAAGACTCGGCAGAGGGACGCTCTGCCTTTACAATAGCGGCTAGGGATATTGTCAGCGAACCTGACTCCTAGTT
Source organism: Pseudomonadota bacterium (assembly GCA_023435945.1). Lineage (GTDB taxonomy): Bacteria > Pseudomonadota > Gammaproteobacteria > Burkholderiales > Burkholderiaceae_D > JAEZLB01. The sequence continues at coordinate 1,021 of JAEZLB010000359.1, forward strand.
GAAAATGCCGGAGTGGCGTACCCCTGGCCTACTCCTTCGGCGCAGTGATTGCTTAATACAAAAAACCGAGAAGCGACCGCAAAACTTTATGAGCCAGCATCCGAAATTTCAGGTTTATCTCGACTTGGATGGCGTTTTTGCCGACTTTGCCAAGCGGGTGAAACATCTGACAGGCAAACACCCGGACCAACTGGACAAGAATCGGTTGTGGCGCATCATCAATTCGGATAAGCGATTCTTCGCCGAACTGGAATTGATTGAGGGCTGCATGGCCTTATGGGAGGCCACCAAGGACCTAGAACCTATATTCTTAACCGGGGCGCCTTCCACCCCCGTGTTCCACCAACAGAAAAAAGAATGGGTAGCCCGTATTTTCGGCCCTGAGTTCACGGTTCATGTGGTGCCCCGCAAACTCAAGCAGGAATACAGCGGTCCCGGCAAGATATTGATAGATGACATGCAGGAAAATATTGATCAATGGAATGCCAAGGGCGGACATGGGATTCTGCATACGGGTGACCATGCTTCGACGGTCAATGCATTGAACGAACTGCTAGAAATCTACAGAGCGGAAAAATAGAACAGCTGCTTATATGCTGTTCGCCATCAAGGAAGGGATTTGCTGAAGCAGATGGCAATGCCTGTCTTCGCAGTAGCTCATTTCTCACAGAAAAAACAAGCAGCCTGCGACACCTTCTCCAAGGTGCGATAAGAAGGATGCTGGCCGGATTCCATGGGATGGACCAGTAATGTGGCCGCTATCAGAAACATGGCGCCCGTTGCCAGCAGGATAATCATCCACACTAGTCGCATGCTTTGCTTTCTCTTGGGAGTTAAGAATCAATTCAGCGTACTTGTGCAAAGATTGTATTTTCCGCCTTCCAGCCTTGTCCATGAAGAAAGCTTGTTTTTCCGACTAAGCGTGCCTAAAAACCACAGTTTCAGATTGGCATGACTCCATCATTCCCAATAATTTATTGCATGACAGGGCTGGACGGGCTGCTTTCTGGACTTCCTGCACTTGATCTGCCTGACCTTTAGAAAACTGATCGCTCCTCCAAAACTGCGACGTCCGTTCCTTTTTATCCACGCACCGGATCTGCAGCCCTCACTTACAAACGACACCGAGAAAGCCTAACGTGGAAAAGGGGGAATAAAACTCCCTTCATTCTTTATCGATTTCTGTTCAATGCCGGAACGGGGGATAACCAGGGAAGAAAATTGCTAAACGGCTTTCTTACAGCCGCCTTGCCCAAGTTGTAACACGGCGTAACTCTTTTCAACAGAAACATAAGGTTATCGTTTAATAAATCCCCATCAGCAATAATTCCAGATTTATACAGCGTCGTAGATAACCACAATAACCTACGCCAAAGGGAGGGGTGAAGGATCATGTCGAGGCAGATGAAATGCCTGTGGCCAGTTGCAGCTGCACTTCTCATTGCAGCGCCCGCACACGGCCAAACAGAAACCTGGGAACAAAAGGTAAACCGCCATTTTTCCTTGCTGGACACTGACGGCGACGGCAAGATCGACAGAAACGAAGCCGCTACCCATCCTCCGCTAGCCAGACATTTCCGTTCTATGGACAAGAACAAGGATGGCGGTCTTTCCAAGTATGAGCTGACCAGCTATCGGGCCGCGCCACGCAATCGCTCACTGGCCACTGCCGATACGAATCCGGACAACCTGAAACCTACGGGAAGAGCAGAATAAAACAGCAAGACGATCGCTGCAATTTGCTGGGTTCCATGATGTATGCAGTAGCAGTTCGTAGTAGAAGTTCCCTCCGATTCGGGGTTCCGTACGCGAGTTCGGAACCCTTCTTTTTCCTTTAATGAGGTACTTCCCGCCCTGCCCTTTCATTCCGGTCATGTCTGATTGCATCTATGCGGGCCTGGCGTACGGCCTGGGCAATGCGTTGCGGCTGACCTGGATAACGTGCCATCACCTCTGCCGCGATGTCTCCCGCTGCCACTTGCAGCGCAACTGACAGCCTGGTCTCAAGGTGGCGGGTACGCGCGGCCGACTCATTGCCCCGTGCGACATCGATGCATTCCATGGCCTGCAAGAGCTCCACGAAGCGCTGTGGCTTACGATACGCATCACAGCGTTGCAGCAAGTCCACGATCGCTTCCGGCGGCAAGTCTGTCGCTTGGCTCATCACTTCTTTTTCCCTGCCGGCCATCACCGCGAGATCACGGCATTCATTTGGAGCACGCAAATGCTGGCATGCGGGGTCGATAGCTTCATCCAAGTCATGCATCAGTACGGCAAAGCGAACCGGCAGTCCATGCCTGCGCGCAGCCGCAATATCGACGGCCGCCATCGTGAGCTGACCTGCCGAACTTCCCTCAGGTGCCGGGTGACGCCACAAGTCTGCCAGTCCAGGAACAATGCTCGCCAGCGCGCCGCACTCGCGCAATACGGCAAACATGCGTGATGGCTGAGCTTCCATAAGACCACGCGCCACTTCCTGCCATACCCGCTCCGGCACCAGGGCATTGACCTCGCCCGCCTGTACCATGCGCTGCATCAGGGCCATCGTTTCCGGCGCAACAGAAAACTCGGCGAAGCGTGCTGCGAACCGGGCGACACGAAGAATGCGTACCGGATCTTCTTCGAATGCGTCCGACACATGCCGGAAGACTCTGGCCTGGAGATCCTGTAGGCCACCGAAGGGATCGATCAGTGCACCGTCCTCGGCGCGCGCCATGGCATTGATGGTCAGATCGCGACGCGCCAGATCCTGTTCCAGCGTGATGCTGCGATCTGCATGAAAGACAAAACCCTTATAGCCAGGAGCCGTCTTGCGCTCGGTGCGCGCGAGCGCATATTCCTCTCGGGTTTGCGGATGAAGAAAGACAGGAAAATCCTTGCCGACCGGTGTGAAGCCGAGCTCAACCATATCGTCAGGCGTCGCACCGACCACCACATAATCGCGATCCTGCACCGGCAGACCAAGCAATTCATCGCGCACCGCGCCGCCGACAATATAGGTTTTCATGCCGAATGCCTTCCTTATTCCGCCACTACCTCGTACTTCGGTATGCGGTCTGCTTCAGCATTCGCCTCGTCCACCCATTGCGCCACCGCCGGATGCCGGGCAACCCGATCTGCATAGGCTTGCAGCGATGCCTCCAGGGTAACGCCATACGTGCGGAAGCGCATGACCACCGGTGCGAAATAAGCATCAGCGATAGAGAATTCGCCGAAAAGGAAACGGTCATAACCGAAACTGGCCAGGCAGGTTTGCCAGATCGCGCAAATACGGCGGATTTCCGCCTGTGCCATCGCACTGAATTCCCGTTGCGGATACTGAGCGCGAATATTCATCGGTAACGCCGCACGCAACGCCGCAAAACCGCCATGCATCTCACTGCAAATGCAACGTGCCATCGCTCTGGCGCGACTATCGTGCGGCCACATGCCTTTAGTGGGGTAATGTTCAGCCAGATATTCGCAGATGTCGAGCGAATCCCAGATCGCCATGCCATCATCAATCAGGACCGGCACGCGACCTGCTGGCGAGTAACGCGCAATTTGTTCGCTGGTATCGGCACGATCCAGCTGTATACAAATTTCCTGAAAGGGAATATCAAACGCCTTCATGGCGACCCACGTACGCATGGACCATGAAGAATAATTTTTGTTGGCAATCACCAGTTTCAGCGTGGGCTTCGGAGAAACCGATCCTGCATCTGGGGTGGACATGAACAAACCCTTTCTCGAAATAGGATGGGTAGGCTTATGCACAATCACCGTACCCTATTAAGGCATGGTAATGGTCTTGATCCGGCTTGGCAAACCGGATCAACATTCACTAACAATATTTAGCGGGAG
>JAEZLB010000013.1 GCA_023435945.1 Pseudomonadota bacterium
GTATAAATTCCCAAAATGAACTCGCTTAAAGGGCGAAGCGCTTGCTGCGCAAGTTTTCACCCGCCCAACAGGCATCTTTCCTTATACGATGCGGCAGGCCTCTTCAAACGACAGGCGAGGCTGACGCGGATGAACCTTGCTGATGTCGCCATAGCCTATGCTGCAGACGAAATTGACACGCGCCGAAGTGCCAGCGAAAAAGGCAGCATTGACCTTCTCTTCATCGAAACCAGACATGGGGCCGCAATCCAGTCCCAACGCACGTGCAGCAAGAATGAAGTAACCGCCCTGCAGCGACGAGTTACGGAACGCAGTCGCTTCAATGGACTTGGCATTACCGACGAACCAGGAGCGTGCATCTGCGTGGGGAAACAGTTGAGGCAGCTTTTCATAAAATTCCATGTCCATACCTATGATGGCCGTGACTGGTGCTGCCTTGACCTTGTCCACGTTACCGGGCGCCATACACTCGGCAAGTTTTTGCTTTGCTTCGGCTGAGCGGGCAAATACGATGCGCACTGGCGACGAATTAACGGAAGTCGGGCCCCATTTCATGAGCTCATAAATCTGGTGAAGCTGCTCCTCAGCGACTGGCTTGTCCAGCCACTTGCTATGCGTACGCGCCTGATTGAACAATGTATCGAGTGCCTGTTGATTCAGCATGCCGCCTGTCCTTTCCTGTAGTCGGTTACAATTCATGAGTATTTGCTGCCAAGGCCCCAAGGTTATTTGTCATCCCGTTGGCAGCATGCATCTTTCTAGCGTATCCACCATGTTTACACCCTCGCAACACGATGTGCGGCAGTTCTTCTGCGAAACGCACCGCAAGTACCGCGCCAATGAAATCCTTACCCCTCTGGAAGCCATTGCGCGGGATTGGATCATTCAACATCCGGAATATGGGGATGATCTCGCCGATGCCCAGGCCGCACTGGCAGCGGATTACTCTGTGGAATCCGGGAGAACCAATCCTTTCCTGCATCTGGCGATGCATCTGTCCATCACCGAGCAGATTTCCATTGATCAGCCGCCCGGCATACGACAGGCGGCTCAGTTGCTGAGCCAGCGCCTGGGATCGGAGCACGAAGCCCATCACCAGATCATGGAATGCCTGGGCGAAATGATCTGGACTTCACAACGCAGTGGCCTGCCACCCGATGGGCAAGCTTACATCGAGTGCGTGAAACGCGCTGCGCAGCGTTAGCCTGAGCGGGGTAATCAATACCTGCACACAAAAGAAAAAGCCACGGCATGCCGTGGCTTTTTTTAAGCATGAAAATGCTTAGCGTTTTTGTACCAGGCTACCCGGCAGGCTTTGCAGATAAGCAGCAATATCCTGGATATCTCCGGTGGACAGGGGTTTTACCTGTGCCGCCATGATGGCGTTGTTACGGCCATTTGCGCCATCACCACCACGCTTGTAAGCAGTCATCGCCACCGCCAGATAGTCGCGATGCTGACCAGCCAGCTTGGGGTACGAGGGATCGATGGGCGTATTGTAGTCAGCACCGTGGCAGGATGCGCAGTTGAATTTCTTCGCCAGCGCTTCACCGGCAGCCACGTCAGCAGCAGCAACGTTGAAAGAAACGGCGGAAGTCAGCGCTACGGCAGCGTATGCAATCAATTTTTTCATGATGCTGTCCTCTTATTTTTGCTGAGCGTAATAAGCAGCAACGTCAGCGATATCCTGATCGGACAAGCTCATTGCAATGCCACGCATGGAAGGATTGGCACGATCACCTTTGCGGTAGGCCTTCAGCGCCGCTTCAAGATAAGGGGCAGGCTGACCACCGATTTTCGGAACACGATAGACTTCAGGGAAAGTAGCCTTGTATTCCTTAATGCCGTGGCAACCAATACACATCGCAACCTTGTTTTCGCCGGCCTTTGCGTCGCCCTTGATTTCCTGTGCAACAGAAACACTGGCAACACTCGCAAGCGCGAGAAGTGCAAATAGTTTTTTCATGGTAGCTGGATAGTTAATGCGAAACTAATGAAGTGCTCTGACACGGTTCGCATCTTGAAACACCATCCTGGCGTCCTCGAATACTTGCCCCGTAGCACAAAAACTGGACAATTCTACTCGAAGAAGTTCCGCTAGTCTACGTATCAATATCCATTCAGGAAAGATGACGCCACAGTGATGGCGTCCCATGCCTGCTCTCGGCCCTTCTCGCAACAATGCCTAAGGGACCCTGGAGTCGCCATCCATAAGCTCTCCCGGTTCTCGCTTATACTTCCGGCTGTTTTGTCTTTTTAACCTTTCGTCCAACATGCAGACTTCTTCCCGCTTCACCGGCTCCGACAATTATGTGGCAACCGACGACTTGAAACTGGCCGTCAACGCGGCGCTGACCCTCCAGCGGCCGCTGCTGATCAAGGGCGAACCGGGCACCGGCAAGACCATGCTGGCGGAAGAAGTGGCGGCAGCGCTGGACATGCCTTTGTTGCAATGGCATATCAAGTCGACAACCAAAGCCCAGCAGGGTCTGTATGAATACGACGCCGTGTCGCGCCTGCGGGATTCCCAACTGGGGGACGAACGCGTCAAGGATATTCACAACTATATTGTCAAAGGCGTGCTGTGGCAGGCATTTACTGCCGACCAGCCCGTGGTCCTGCTGATCGACGAAATTGACAAGGCCGATATCGAGTTCCCGAATGATCTTCTGCGCGAAATCGACCGCATGGAGTTTTATGTTTACGAAACTCGTGAACTGGTGAAAGCCAAACACCGGCCCCTGGTCATCATCACCTCCAATAATGAAAAAGAATTGCCGGACGCTTTCCTGCGCCGCTGCTTCTTCCACTACATTCGTTTCCCGGACAAGGAAACCATGCAGGACATCGTGAATGTCCATTTCCCCAACCTGAAGCAGGACCTGCTGGCGCGCGCGCTGCACAGCTTTTATGAACTGCGCGAAGCGCCCGGCCTGAAGAAAAAACCATCGACCTCCGAACTGCTGGACTGGCTCAAGCTCCTGCTGGCCGAGGACATTCCGGCCGAAGCGCTGCACAGCGCCGACAACAAGAATCTGCTGCCCCCCATGCACGGCGCTTTGCTGAAAAATGAACAGGATGTGCATCTGTTCGAGCGCCTGCTGGCCATGTCGCGCCGTTAAGCCAGAAAACCATCATGCTGATCGACTTCTTCTTCACGCTGAAACAAGCCCGGATTCCTGTGTCCATCTAGGAGTTCCTGGTCTTGCTCGAGGCGCTGGAAAAGAATGTGATCGATCCTTCGCTGGATGAATTCTATTTCCTGGCCCGCACCACGCTGGTTAAGGATGAAGCGCATTTCGACAAGTTCGACCAGGCTTTCGCGCACTACTTCAAGGGTGTGGATACCCTCTTCGAGAAAAATCCGCAAATCCCGCTGGACTGGCTGCGCCGACAAC
>JAEZLB010000144.1 GCA_023435945.1 Pseudomonadota bacterium
GGCCAGGACAGTGCCGGCAAGCAGAAAGAGGGTAAAGAGGAAGAAGTTCAGGATCCTTTCGCGCAACTGTTCTCTTCCCAATCCGAAATGTCTGCCATGGAAGATGACAAGGAGGAGCAGGAAGATGTATCCGAGAATGCTATGCCTGAACTGAAGCTGGACATGTCCTTTGAGGCATTCCAGGAGCCGAAGTTGGATCTGGATATCCCGCCTGCACCCACGGCGTCGGAAGAGCGGGCAGAACCGAGTTTCACCGGTTCTTCTGGTACGGCTGACCTGAATGATGGCTCCATGTGGGAGGAAAGTCAGGAAGAGGTGGCGCTGGCCCAGCCTAGTATTCCGATGCCAGCGATGGGCCCGATTTCCACTGAAACGGAATTGTCCACCAAGCTGGATCTTGCAGTAGCCTATCGGGAAATTGGTGACAAGGAGGGCGCGCGCGAGCTGCTGGAAGAGGTGGTCGCTTCCGGTCATGCCGAGTTCGGAAAGAAAGCCCAGGACCTGCTGAAAAAAATGGCTTAATTACTTGCCTGATCCAGACGGGCGCGGCATGATGCCAGCGCCCGTTTTTTTATTTCTTTTTCGGATGTTGAAGTGAAACGCATAGTCCTTGGTGTTGAATACGATGGCTCCCTGTGGCGTGGCTGGCAAACGCAGCCCGATGGCCATACGGTACAGGATCGCCTGGAGGCGGCACTCAGGGAGTTCGCGCAACGCGATATCGGAACTACCTGTGCCGGCAGGACGGATGCGGGCGTGCATGCGATAGAGCAGGTGGTGCACTTCGATACTGATCTGGATCGCTCCATGTTTTCCTGGGTGCGCGGCGTCAATGCGCATATGCCGCGTTCCATAGCGGTACGCTGGGCGACCGAAGTATTGCCGGATAGGGAGGAGGTATTTCATGCGCGGCATAGTGCCCGCATGCGCACTTATCATTATGTGATTCATAATCATGCGGTGCGTTCCCCCTTGCTGCAGGGGCGGGTTGGCTGGGTATTCCGTCCGCTGGATGTGGAGGCCATGCGGATCGCTAGTCGATATTTGTTGGGTGAACATGATTTTTCGGCTTTCCGCGCTGCTGAATGTCAGGCCAAGTCGCCAGTGAAGGTCATGCATCAGATCGGTATAGAACGACGCGGTGATTTGTTAGTCTTTACTTTGCGTGCTAATGCTTTTCTGCATCATATGGTGCGCAATATTGTCGGATCGCTTATCCTCACGGGCACCGGCGTACGCGAGCCGGAGTGGCTGGATGAAATTCTGAAAGGCAAGGATAGGCGGCTTGCAGCGCCTACGTTCATGCCGGATGGCTTGTATCTGGCGCGTATCGATTACGATGCGAAGTGGGGATTGCCGCAGCAAACGCAGCCGGCATTTCCCTGGCTACTGGGCGGATGATCTGGCCAGGCAGGATGGCGAAGAATTAAAAGCGAAATGCTGGCAAGGTAGTGGAGCAATGCATAGAACCCGAATTAAGTTGTGCGGCTTGACCCGCGAGCAAGACGTATTGGCTGCCGTGGCAGCGGGCGCGGATGCGATTGGACTGGTCTTTTACGAGCCCAGTCCGCGCTATGTGGCGCCTGCCCAGGCCGCGCAGTTGTTGTCCAAGGCGCCACCTTTTATCTGCTCGGTGGGCTTGTTCGTGAATGCCAGTGCCGATGCGGTACAGGCAGTTACCGAGCAGGTGGCGATTGCGGCCTTGCAATTTCATGGCGATGAAACGCCGGAGCAGTGCGCGGAGATCGCGGCCCGCGTAAAGCGCCCCTTTTTGCGTGCTATGCGAGTTCGTCCGGAAATGGCGCCGGCTGATTTGCTAAAATACGCGGATGATTACAGGCGGGCATCCCCCCTTTTTTCCGGTCTTCTGCTCGATACCTGGGTAGACGGCTATGGCGGTAGTGGAAAGGTATTTGATTGGTCTCTTGTCCCAAAAGAACTCGCGCATCAGGCCGTTTTGAGTGGTGGCTTGACCGTGCAAAACGTTACTGACGCCATCCATTGCGTTCGTCCCTACGCGGTCGATGTCAGCAGTGGCATCGAACAAAGCAAGGGCATCAAGGATGCTGCCAAGATGCAGGCGTTTGTGAGCGCCGTGCGGGCAGCAGAATCGACCCAATACTGATATTCAGAGAACGAACATGAAAGAACTCGACGCGCTCGGAAACTATGGCGAGCGCCAACCCCTTGCGACGACGGCGCAACACCAGACCGCCAATTACAACCTGCCGGATTCGCGCGGCCACTTCGGTCCTTATGGCGGAAGCTTCGTTGCGGAGACGCTGACGCAGGCGCTGACGGAATTAAAGGATGCCTACGCGAAATACCAGGACGATCCGGATTTTCTCGCTGAATTCCATCGCGAACTTAAGTATTTCGTTGGTCGTCCCAGCCCGATTTATCATGCCAAGCGCTGGTCCGAGATCGCAGGTGGCGCGCAGATTTACCTGAAGCGCGAAGACCTGAATCATACCGGGGCGCACAAGATCAACAACGTGATCGGTCAGGCGCTTCTCGCCAAGCGCATGGGCAAACCACGCGTGATCGCTGAAACCGGTGCCGGTCAGCATGGTGTGGCAACGGCAACCATCTGCGCGCGTTTTGGCCTGGAGTGCGTGGTGTACATGGGCGCGGAAGACGTCAAGCGCCAGGTGCAAAACGTCTACCGCATGGAACTGCTGGGTGCCAAAGTGGTGCCGGTTGAATCGGGTTCCAAGACGCTCAAGGATGCGCTGAATGAAGCAATGCGCGACTGGGTGACCAATATCGAGAATACCTTCTACATCATCGGTACTGTCGCTGGTCCTCATCCGTATCCGATGATGGTGCGCGACTTCCAGTCCGTGATCGGCAAGGAGTGCCTGGAGCAGATGCCGGAACAGGCAGGGCGCCAGCCGGATTATGTGGTGGCCTGTGTGGGTGGTGGCTCGAATGCGATGGGTATTTTCTATCCCTACATCGATCATCACGAGGTGCAACTGGTCGGCGTAGAACCGGCAGGCGAAGGCTTGGAAACCGGCCGTCATGCGGCATCGCTGCTAGCGGGTGTGCCGGGCGTATTGCATGGCAACCGTACCTACCTGCTGCAGGATGAGAATGGCCAGATCATGGAAACGCATTCGGTGTCAGCCGGCCTGGATTATCCGGGTGTGGGACCGGAGCATGCATGGCTGAAGGACAGCGGCCGCGCGCAGTATGTATCGATCACCGACGAAGAAGCGGTACAGGCTTTCCATACTTGCTGCCGCATCGAAGGCATCATCCCGGCACTGGAATCCAGTCATGCGCTGGCTTACGCGGCCAAGCTGGCAGCGACGCTGCCCAAGGATAAAGTGATTCTCGCCAACCTTTCGGGGCGTGGCGACAAGGATATGCACACGGTCGCCGAGCGCATGAAGCGAAAACTGTAAGACCCGTCCATTCTGCCGTGCAGCAGGCGGCAGAATGGACGGTAACTTTCGCAAAGCGCTCTGTGTCGTCATGACACAGGTCCGGATCAAGATAAAAACAGATAATCATCATGTCCCGAATCGAATCTACATTTTCTGCCCTGGCTGCGCAGAACAAAAAAGGCCTGATCACTTTCATCACTGCTGGCGACCCTTCGCCGCAGCTGACCGTTCCGCTCTTGCATGCGCTGGTCGAGGGTGGTGTCGACGTGCTCGAGTTGGGCATTCCTTTTTCCGACCCCATGGCCGAAGGCCCGGTGATTCAGCGCGCCTGTGAAAGGGCGCTGAAATTTGGCGTGACCACGCAGGACGTGCTGGGTTACGTGCGCGAGTTCCGGCGCACTAATGCCGATACGCCGGTGGTGTTGATGGGATACGCCAATCCTATTGAACGCATGGGGCAGGCGAACTTTGTCGCTGCAGCGAAAGAGGCTGGTGTTGATGGCGTGATCGTTGTCGATTACCCCCCCGAAGAATGCGAAGAGTTCACGCAGGAAATGAAGTGCCATGGCCTGGACCCGATTTTCCTGCTGGCACCGACGTCGACCGAAGAACGTGTGAAGCAGGTGGGCAAGGTGAGCAGCGGTTTCAGTTATTACGTGTCGCTCAAAGGCGTAACAGGGGCCGGTCATATCGATACCGAGGAAGTGGCAAAGCGTATCGCCGACATCCGTCGTTACGTGAAGGTGCCTATCGGTGTCGGCTTCGGCATCCGTGATGCAGCAACCGCCAAGGCGGTGGCCTCGGTCGCGGATGCGGTGGTGATAGGAAGCCGTATCATCCAGGAGCTGGAAAATTCTTCCGAGCAAGAAGCGGTGCCCAGGGTGTTGCAATTTGTTAAAGGTATACGCCAAGCCCTGGACGAATAAGATGTTGGTAAAAATGCAGCGTCACGGAGGCTTTCGTTGGCGCCTTGAAGGAGTGCGGTTACAATGTCGCACCTTTAAGCAGCCCAAATAAACAATGAGGTCGCCATGAGTTGGCTAGAAAAACTACTTCCTCCACGTATTCAGCGCTCCGTCAGCGCCCACCGCAAGTCGGTGCCAGAAGGTCTGTGGGTTAAATGCCCCTCCTGTGAAGCGGTGCTGTATCGCACCGATCTGGAGTCCAATCAGCAGGTTTGTCCGAAATGCGATCATCACATGCGCATTCGTGCTCGTGATCGTCTCGATGCCTTGCTGGATGTGGAAGGTCGCTACGATATCGGGCAAGACGTGTTGCCCATAGACTCGCTGAAATTCAAGGACAGCAAAAAATATCCGGATCGCCTGAAATCGGCGCTGGAAGCAACGGGTGAAACCGATGCGCTGATTGTTATGGGGGGCTCCATTCTGTCCCTGCCCGTAGTGGTGTCGTGTTTCGAATTCGAATTCATGGGCGGCTCCATGGGTTCAGTGGTTGGTGAGCGTTTCGCAAAGGGCGCCCAGGCTGCGCTGGACCAGAAGGTGCCGTTCATCTGTATCACGGCTACCGGCGGCGCGCGCATGCAGGAAGGCCTGCTGTCGCTGATGCAGATGGCCAAGACGACGGCCATGCTGACCAAGCTGTCTGAGCAGAAACTGCCCTTTATTTCGATCCTGACCGACCCGACCATGGGAGGTGTTTCGGCATCGTTCGCCTTCCTCGGTGACATCGTGATCGCCGAACCCAAGGCGCTGATCGGTTTTGCGGGTCCCCGCGTGATCGAGAATACCGTGCGCGAAAAACTGCCGGAAGGCTTCCAGCGTGCCGAGTTCCTGCTGCAGAAAGGTGCTATCGACATGATCGTCGATCGTCGCAAGATGCGTGAAGAACTGGCGCGCCTGCTGGCACTGCTGCAACGTCAGTCGGTGGAAGTGCTGGCCTGATTTTTTCTTCCCGGCCCGGTGCCGGAACAGGCAGTATGAAGCATTCTGCATTGCAGTCCGGGCTGGACTATGTATTCAGTTTTTTCGAGCGCGGCTATCGCCGCCAGACGGGCCGTTATGACCGCGAGGTCAGACGGCCCGACGTGTTTGCAGCCATCGCTGCCGAACACCACATCCTTCCCCCGCCGGCACGAACCATCCTGATCACGGGAAGCAAAGGCAAGGGCAGTTGCGCGCGCCTGGTAGCAGCCTACCTTCAGCAGCAGGGCAGGAAAGTGGGGCTGGTCGTCACTCCGGAAGAGCGCCATCACCTAGACCGCATACGCATCAATGGCGCGCCGATTGCCGAGGATGAATTTCTTCGTCTGTTGGCATCGTTCCGGCCCAGCCTAGAGGCAACGGCCAATTCTGTCACCGACAGCTATTACCACCCGCCGACGGCGATTTTCCTGCTGATTGCGCTGAAGTATTTCCGTGAATGCGAAGTCGATTACATCGTGATTGAAGGAGGGCGCGGTGCGCAGTTCGATGAAATAGGGCAGTTGCAGGCGGCAGTAGGCATCGTCACCAGCATATTGCCGGAACACCTGGGAAAGCTGGGGCCAAGCCTGCGTGATGTATGCCTGGATAAATTCAGCCTTGCCGGTCATTGCGATGTCCTGGTGTGTTCCGAGCAAAGCTGGCAACAGGCGCAGTCGCTGCATGTTCCGCTTGAGCACCGCAGGATCTGCGTGGCAGAGACGGGCGATACTTTTTCCGATTACCCTGCCTGGCTTGCGGTTGCAGACGCCATGGCGCGCCGAACCTTGGAAGTATTAGGGGTGCAGGCAGGTGCATTTCCGGCCGAAGACAACATCCTGGCCTCTTGTCAGGTCATTACCCACGGGAAGTCTTCTGTGTTGCAGGCAGGGCAGGTGGTATTTCTGGATGGGGCGGTTGCCGCCGATTGCCTGGATTTCGCGTATATCAATTCGGCGCGGTGCAAGCCGCATGCCGTTGTGTTCGGCATGAGTGCTGATAAAGATGCTCAAGCCATTGCCGGCGCATTGGCTGAGCAGGGTTATGGACTACAGTATTTCTTCGAGGCGGCGAGTAAAATCAGGCATGTCTCGCCACTGCCTTTTGTCAGCCAGTGGGCCGGCCGTTTCGATACCGAGACCGGACTGGATGAGGCATCGCGCAATGCCTTGTTGCAACTGATCGCGCAACATGAGCGGATCTATGTGGTAGGAGTGCAGATATTCCTGCGCTCGGTGCGCAATGCGCTGGCATGAACGGGCTGCCGCAGTGAGCTGGCGAGCCGGTATCAATCCGATGGAAAGCATAAGATGATGAAGTGGCAGGATATACGCAAGGCTTGGAGCGATAAGCCGATACAGTTGGGTCTGGAGCGCGTGCAACGCGTGCGCGATTCTCTGGGGCTGGCGAAATCGCCGCCAGTTGTGATTACGGTGGGGGGCACCAATGGCAAGGGGTCCACCTGTGCCATGCTGGAATCCATGCTGCTGGCCGCCGGATATAAGGTTGGCTGTTATACCTCGCCGGACTTTCTGCATTTCGGTGAGCGTATCCGTATCAACGGCATTCCGGCATCGGATGAGCAACTTCAGTCGGGATTCGGGTTCGTGATCAGAGATACGGCTGCCGAGACGCTTTCCGCCTTCGAGCTGGAAACGCTGGCGGCGCTGAAAATTCTTGAGGATGCGGGCCTGGATGCCTGGATACTTGAAGTTGGCCTGGGCGGGCGACTGGATGCTGTAAACGTCATGGATGCCGATGTGGCTATCGTGACCAGCGTGGACCTCGATCACAAGGAATATCTGGGCGACACGCGCGAAGCCATAGGTTACGAAAAAGCTGGCATCTTCCGTCCCGGCAAAACAGCGATCTGCAGCGATCCGGTGCCGCCGCAATCGCTGGTGCAGCACGCGAAAACTATCGGTGCCGATTTGTGGCTGTTTGGCCGGGATTTCAATTACATGGGCGACAGGCAGCAGTGGAGTTACGGTGGTCGTGAACAGAGGCGCAATGCGCTGGCCTATCCTGCGCTACGAGGGGCCAATCAGTTGCTGAATGCATCAGCGGCGCTTGCTGCGCTCGAAGCGTTAAAGCAGCGTTTGCCTGTCGGTGCCCAGGCAGTACGTACCGGGCTGGCTACGGTGAGCCTTCCTGGGCGTTTCCAGGTTTTACCGGGACGGCCTACCGTCATTCTTGACGTTGCCCACAATCCCCATGCCGCTGCGGCACTGGCACAGAACTTGGATAACATGGGTTTTTACCGCTATACCTATGCCGTGTTCGGGGCCATGCACGACAAGGATATTGCCGGCATGCTCGCGCATTTGAAAGGGCGTATCGATCACTGGTGCGTCACCGACCTGCCGTTGCCACGGGCAGCAAAAGCTGCCGAGCTTGCCGCGGCGATTGAGGCAACCGGTGTCCCGCCAGGCGACGGTGCTCAAAACAGCATCACGACTTTCGATTCACCGGTTGCCGCTTATGCAAATGCGATGAGTCGAGCCGGGGAGAGTGATAGAATTGTGGTTTTCGGATCTTTTGTGACTGTGGCGGGTGTCATGCAAGCCCGACAGTCTGCACAATCACTGACAACCTGACAATTCACCAGATGGGTTTCTCTTTATTCGGCAAGAATAAGCAATCTGCATCGGACGCAGACACCGATGAGATGGAAGGAAAGGCACCGCCTCGCAGGCGCAAAAAGAATGCCGAACAGCCTGTCGATCCCGTATTGCCCGAGAAGAAACGCGCGCGCCGGCGCCTGGTGGGTGCGGCCGCCATGGTGCTGGCTGCCATCATAGGTTTGCCCATGCTACTGGAATCAGAACCACAGCCGTTGGCGGACGATGTCCAGGTTTACATCCCTTCGATAGACAAGCCGCCGGTTAAGGTCAAGATTGCTTCAGCCGATGAGGCGTCGCAGTCAGAAGAGCTGGCCGATGCGCCCGAACAGCAGGCCAAATCTGCCGCAGCTGCGACGGTAGCGCCCACAGCCCAGCCTCCTTCAGGTCCTGCCGCATCTCCTGTCACCGCTACCGCTTCCAGTGCCGTGCCGGCAACAAAGACTGCGGGCGATGACAAGACGGCCAAGTTGCCGGTTGCATCCAAGACGCCAACTCCTGCTGTAACCACAGCTTCAAAAAGCGAGCTTCCCAAATCGACGCAAGAGGCTTCCAGTACCGAACGCGAACGTGCCGCCAAAGTGCAGGCATTGCTGGCAGGCCGGGGCGCGGAAACGGCCGGTATAGCCAAGGCCTCTGCCCAGACTGCGCAGGAGGGCAGATTTGCGCTGCAGGTGGCTGCGCTGGGTTCCCCAGAGAAAGCCAGAGAATTGCAGGATAAGCTGAGCAAGGCAGGTATCAAGTCGTACACGGAAAAGGTAAAGGTCTCCGGCAGCGAGCAAATCCGCGTGCGTGTCGGGCCGTTTGCGAGTCGTGAAGAAGCAGACAAGATGCGCGGTAAGCTGTCCGATATCGGACTTAACGGCATGGTGATGCCTCTCTGATTCGGGTGACATGACGTGACCGCGTTCGACTATCTGGTGATACTGATATTGTTGTGTTCCATTGTCATCAGCACCTTTCGCGGCCTGGTAAGAGAGGTATTGTCACTGGTGAGCTGGGTGGTCGCTTTCGTGGTGGCGAACGCTTATGGCGAATCGTTGTCGACGTTATTGCCGGAAATGGTCCCGGGTGTCCTGACGCGCCTGATTGTGGCCTTTGTGGTCCTGTTTATCGGCGTGCGCATACTGATGTCGCTGGTGATCATGACGGTGGAAACGGGTATCCGCGCAGCCGGGCTGACTGTCATGGATCGAGGCTTGGGTGGTTTGTTTGGCCTGGCGCGTGGCGCATTGATCGTGATAACGGTCGTTATATTGTGCGGCTTGACGGCAATTCCGCGCCAGCCGGTATGGACTGAGGCGTTGCTGAGTCCCCTTGCCGTGACGGCCGCCAATACCATCCTGCCTTATCTTCCGGGCGAGTTGTCGAATCGCATCAAGTTTTAAGGCGCAGGTTCGATCACGGTTTTGAGTTTGAAGTTTTAATCATTTGATTTAGGAGTCCACCATGTGTGGCAT
>JAEZLB010000222.1 GCA_023435945.1 Pseudomonadota bacterium
CCGTTTCACCGCGTGACCACGCCTGCTGCGCGAGCCGGGCAATATGTTTTGCGTGTGGTCCGGGAATATCTGCAATGCGCTCGGCAAAAACATGCTGCTCAAAGGCGGCAGCATAAGCATCGAGGCCATTGCCACAAGCAGCGGCAGTCGGTGCCGAAGTCACTGACTGGGGAGAGGCAAGCGCAGGTTCAACCACGATGCGCCAGGCGCCATCGTAGCGATAGCGGGCCCAGTACACTTCTTCCATGCGCGCATCCAGCAGTACCACGACATCGTTCTTTCCGTAGCGTTCAAGGCAGGCCTGTGCCATGGCTTGCAGGGTCACAACCGGCACCACCGGCAAGTTGGTGGCGAATGCCAGCCCCTGAGTAATGCCGCAGGCCGTGCGAACCCCGGTAAACGAACCGGGACCGGAACCGAAAGCCAGCGCATCGCAATCCTGAACGCGCAAACCGGCTTCCTGTAGCACAGTCTGCACCATGGGTAACACGGACTGGGAATGCGTTTGCACTCCGGCAGATTCACGAACAATGATTTCCCGATCACACAACAAAGCTACCGATGCAAGCTCGGTTGAGGTTTCTATGGCGAGGATGGTAGACATGGCGCTATTGTACCGTGGCTACTTGAACCGGCACACGACGGAAGATGCACTACGGTAAAATACCGCCATGCCCAGCCATACTCTTGAAAACGATAACCGACTACAGATTGCCCAGGTCATGAGTGACGAAACTTGGGTAGTGGCTTGCCTGTGCGCCGCCTGGTGTGACGTCTGCTGCCAGTATCGTCCCGGCTTTGAAAAACTGGCCGAAGAATTCCCGGATGTACAATTCGTATGGGTGGACGTCGAGGATCAGGCCGATGTAGTGGGCGATATCGATATCGAGAATTTTCCTACGCTGCTGATCCAGCGCAGCGATACCGTAGCCTTCTTTGGCACCATACTGCCCGACGTCCGGCAGACAGCGCGGCTGCTGCGTGCGCAACAAGATAGAACCGAAGCGGATTTGCAGACTGAAATCGCTGGCAACGCCGAGCGGCAACGCTGGCAGACAGAAGTCAACCTGAGAGCACGCCTGGCGACACCGGAGGACTGAAGCGGAAATTTTTTGCCCAATCACTTTGGGGTTTCCGGCTTTAACTTCATGTTCAGCAAATAGCATGATTCTTGCGACAGCAAATTCATTTTTCCGGTTCGCAAATTTCATTGCCCAATGACGCAGAGTTTCTTCCAAACTTTCATACTCCTGCTGCTAGTCACTGATCCTTTTGGTAATGTGCCGATCTTTGCCAGCACCCTTTCCCATGTTGCTCCCCAGCGCCGCTGGCGCGTGATCGTGCGGGAATGCCTGATTGCTTTTATCCTGCTGCTGGGATTCATGTTTTTCGGGCGCCATTTTCTTTCAGCCCTGCAGTTGTCGGACATTGCCTTGCAGATTAGTGGTGGTGCCGTGCTCTTCCTGATTGCGGTGCGTATGATCTTTCCGCATCCTCACGGGATCATGGGGGATGCTGGCGACCCTAATCACGAACCCTTCATCGTGCCGCTGGCCGTACCCGCCTTGGCTGGCCCTTCCGCACTGGCTACTGTTTTGCTACTGTCTTCAGACAGTACTGTGGAAACCTTGTGGCATATCGGCGCTCTTTGCGCTGTGGCTATTGTCTGGCTGATCGTGCTGCTCAGTGCCCAATACCTGCAACGCGTGCTGGGGGCTCGAGTGATGATGGCGTTTGAAAGACTGATGGGATTGATTCTGATCGCCATTGCCATCGAAATGCTGCTGGATGGTATTCGCTCATTTGTTCAATCACTTTAGGCAGCCCTCTGGAAAACGGCAAAAAAAATCCCCGGCGAACCGGGGATTTTTGTCGTGCCTGTGAAGCTTACAGAGCTTGGATGTTCGAAGCTTGCTTGCCTTTCGGACCGGTGGTCACTTCGAAAGAAACGCGTTGGTTTTCTTTCAGAGATTTGAAACCGTTCGACTGAATCGCGGAGAAGTGAGCGAACAGATCTTCGCCACCTTCGTCCGGGGTAATAAAGCCGAAACCTTTGGAGTCATTGAACCATTTAACGGTACCAGTTGCCATTGCAATTCCTGTATTGAGTTAATTAAGGCTTACGCCGGATACATCGTTTCAACCAAGTAGGAAATGACAGACTGATACTGCAACACCACTAGCTCGAATCTCAACGATTAATCCATTATACCTTCAATGCCATGGTCTTACCTGAAGCGCCCATATTTTTTTCATGACTTAAAGACATTTAATGAACTAGATCAAATGTATTGGCTTTTCTGCATCGAAATATTCGTTTCCAGGTCTTTGGAAGAGAGAAACTCCCTGCTGGACCTTGGAGAGCTTGTACTTCGCGGGAAGTCAGCAGAAACCATCGGGCTTACTGTCTTTTGGGGCTTGCCATTCTGCCGGTCAGTACGCCGAGGCGGG
Source organism: Pseudomonadota bacterium (assembly GCA_023435945.1). GTDB lineage: Bacteria > Pseudomonadota > Gammaproteobacteria > Burkholderiales > Burkholderiaceae_D > JAEZLB01. The sequence goes on from JAEZLB010000222.1 coordinate 2,452, forward strand.
CTTCACCCTCATGTGGATTGGGAAATTATCTTCCGCTCCTTCAATTCATATTTTTCAAACAGTCCCATCCTAACGCCCTGCTATTCTCTCTATCCCTTTTGGCACACTCCACTGTTTCTCCGTTCACGCCCTAGCCAGAGAACGGGGGAAGCCCTACACCGCTACCGGGACTTGTGGAACAAACATATAAGCGCTCCGCCTGAGAAACATAAGCCCCCTCAAAAGCAATCAATCAGACGTGCAATAGCACGCACAAATCAAGCGATCAGGCACCTTATGAAACCCATCTCCTTCTTATTGGAGGAAGCGTATGCGCAAAACCTTATTTCTTCTCTTGATCAGTTTACTGAGCAGCACAGGAATAGCCATCGCTGCCGAGAATACCTACTCCAATGACAAAACCGGTATCGCTGGACCGGATTCCAAGCATGTAACGGGGGGCAGCCCCAGTGCTAGCAGCAAAATGGATCCAATGAATCGGGCAAGAGTGATCAGGTAGGCCGTTCGGGGGCTGCTTATATATTGATTGCCCCGGCAATGCGCTCAGTAGCGGCATCAGAAGCGATACCAAAGGCGCCAGGACCGATTGCGTTTCTCCCGATACCGTTCCTATCCAGGGCAGCGATAACTTACGACGCGATAATTCAAGCGGTGGGCATGCGATCGGCCAGACTTCGAATGCGAATTCCGGCATAACTGGCAATGCGGCGAACAATACCGACCGCCAGTCCGACAATGCCCATACGGGAAACAGTGGCTCCCGCAAAGAAAATACCAGCGTCGATAAAACCGAAAACAATGTGCCGCGTTAACACCTCGCCTTTCTTAATGCGCCCCCTCTCCATCCCTGCACGCATCCTTTATTACTCGATTTCAATTAAGAGCATCAATAAAGTTTTTCCCAAACTTTTATTAAATAACGAACGTAATCCGAAATGCGCCTCTAAATGTGTGGGCTGTCGGTATTGGACCTAGCCGAGCACTATGTATTGCCGGACGCTTCCGGCGATACGCTTACGGGGCTGGCACCCTTACTTTCTATTGGAGGAGTACATGCGTAAGAAATCATCTGCTTTATTAATCGCTTTATTAGCCAGTGCGGGAATAGCAATGGCTGCAGGAAACTCGGGCAGCTCCGGGGCAGATTCCGGAAGTTCCTCGGGAGCCAGTGGAGGCATGTTAAGCGGATCGAGTGGAGGCGGAAGCTCAGGCAGCTCAGGCTCCAGCGGTTCAGGGAGTTCCGGTTCCAGCGGCGGCATGCTGAGCGGCTCCAGCGGATCTAGTGACAGTGGTAGCTCGGGTAGCTCGGGTAGCTCGGCAACTGATTGCCCCCCAGGGACCAGTCGCAGCTCAAGTTCCGGTTCCGGAACTAGTGCGAGTGGCACTTCCGGGGCAGGCGAATGTCTTCCAGACGCCTCCGGCGGCAGTGGCGGCAGCGGCACTAGCGGAAGCTCAGGCTCATCCGGCGGCATGACGGGTGGCAGCGGCTCCGGTAGCGGATCCAGTGGCGGTAGCGATACTGGAAGCAGTGGCGCTAGTGGAGCTGGCGGTAGTTCGGGTAGTTC
>JAEZLB010000262.1 GCA_023435945.1 Pseudomonadota bacterium
CTCCCATGCCGGCAGGCATGAAAAGCAGGGCAGGACGAGGGAGACCGGCTTGCAGGAGCCCGAAGATTCAGGGAGCTGCGGCGGACGGAAGAAGGGAAGGGGACATAAAACAAAAGCCACGGCTAAAACCGTGGCTTTTGCTGGGCACTGCGATGAAAGCAGGTGCTTACATGCGTGCGATCATCGCATCGCCGAAGCCGGAGCAGGACACTTCGGTTGCGCCTTCCATCATGCGTGCAAAGTCATAGGTGACTTGCTTGTCGGCGATCGCTTTTTCCATGCTGCTAATGATCAGGTCAGCAGCTTCTTTCCATCCCAGGTGACGCAGCATCATCTCCGCCGACAGGATTTCAGAACCCGGATTAACCTTGTCCTGGCCTGCGTATTTCGGTGCGGTGCCGTGGGTGGCTTCGAAGCAGGCGTACTGATCGGAGACGTTCGCGCCCGGGGCGATACCGATACCGCCTACCTGGGCTGCCAACGCGTCGGAGAAGTAATCACCGTTCAGGTTGGTCGTGGCGATCACATCGTAATCGGCCGGACGCAGCAGGATCTGCTGCAGGAAGGCGTCGGCAATCGAATCCTTGACGATGATCTCGCGACCGGTCTTGGGATTCTTGAATTTGCACCATGGGCCGCCGTCGATTTCCACGGCACCGAATTCCTTCTTCGCGAGTTCATAGCCCCAGTCACGGAAGCCGCCTTCGGTGAACTTCTGAATATTGCCCTTGTGAACCAGCGTGACCGACTTGCGATCGTTATCGACAGCGTATTGCAGTGCTGCGCGGATCAGGCGGGTGCTGCCTTCTACGGAAACCGGTTTGATGCCGATGGCGGAGCTTTCCGGGAAGCGAATTTTCTTCACGCCCATTTCTTCCTGCAAGAATTTCAGCACTTTTTTCACGTCGTCCGAATTCGCTGCCCATTCGATACCGGCGTAGATGTCTTCGGTATTTTCACGGAAGATCACCATGTCCACATCTTCAGGACGTTTCAGTGGCGAAGGAACGCCGGTGAAATAACGCACAGGGCGGATACACTGGTACAGGTCCAGCTCCTGGCGCAAGGCCACGTTCAGCGAACGGATGCCGCCGCCGACTGGCGTGGTCATCGGGCCTTTGATGGAGACCGAGTATTCTTTCAGCGCATTGAAGGTCTCCTGCGGGAACCATTCATTGGGACCGTACACGCGGGTGGCCTTTTCACCGGCAAACACTTCCATCCAGTGAATCTTGCGCTTGCCGCCATAGGCTTTCTGAACAGCTGCATCCACCACTTTGATCATGACGGGAGTAATGTCGGCACCGATGCCGTCGCCTTCGATGAAAGGGATGATCGGATTGTCGGGAATAGCTTGGCCGGGAACGATTTTCTGGCCGCCTGCGGGAACAGTAATCTTGGATGCGCTCATTTTTTCTCTCTTAGATAAATGGCTTTAACGCGGGAAATAAAGCGGGCCGACGCTGAACGCCGGCGGGGAACAAGATATTTTTGCTGCCCGCTTCGATATTCGGCATTATCGCAGAAATTGGCATTTCTCGCAGTCTTATAAAAGACATCTTATGTATAAACTCCTGTGACCCTGATCACAGTTTGGCGGCTTGCGCGTCGGGTTTGGTGCGATTGCGACCCGGAATCTCCGATAAAAACCCTTCTCCGCCCAGCCCCCTCAAGCCCGTGTCAGGTTATACAAAACGCAAACTTTCCTTTTTCTTCAACACTGACGGCTCGGGCTAAGGAACTTCTCCTTGGGACCGGAGCCAGATAGACATCGCGGCTTCATTCCACGTGCAGTCATGAACAGGACTTTTTCTGCCAGCGTACTCTACCGTTACTTTTTCTTTAACTGGATGTTCAAGGACATGCAAAGGGGAAATAAATATGAGCTTGCTGCAGCGTGGCAACATAATCTGCAACAGGCACGCTGGCTGCCGTTCTACATGCGGCGCTGGTTATTTGTCAGCCTGCTGTTTTACGCATTAGGTCTGATAACGGAAATGGTCCTGGGCGGCTTGTTTGTGGCCGCCTTCTTTTACGTTTGCACTGTTGCCGCGCTTTCCGTAAATGCCGTGATCGCCACATCAATGGCTGGTTTTCGCTATCTGCCCGCGCCCGGTTTACAGCGTTAATCGCAATGACTAACCGGTCAACCGGCGCTGACACCGCGTTTGTGATCCAGCAAACCTTCGCGCCGGATGAAATCCATGACCGCCTGCACGCCGTCGCCACTGCGCAAATTGGTAAACACAAACGGTTTGTCGCCACGCATTTTCTTCGCATCGCTGGCCATCACATCCAGATTGGCGCCGACGTAAGGAGCCAGGTCGGTCTTGTTGATGATTAACAGGTCCGAGCGCGTGATGCCAGGCCCGCCTTTGCGCGGAATCTTTTCACCGCCTGCCACATCAATCACATAAATCGTCAGGTCCGACAACTCGGGGCTGAACGTAGCAGCGAGATTATCACCGCCGGATTCCACCAGGATCAGGTCGAGATCGGGAAAGTCCGCACTCATGCGGGCAATGGCTTCCAGGTTGATCGAGGCATCTTCCCGAATTGCGGTGTGCGGACAACCACCGGTTTCAACACCCATCAATCGCTCTGCCGGCAAAGCATCGGCACGCAACAGGATTTCCATGTCTTCCTTGGTGTAGATGTCATTGGTAATCACCGCCATGTCGTAATGATCGCGCATGGCCTTGCACAACATTTCGCACAAGGCCGTCTTGCCCGAACCGACCGGGCCGCCGATGCCGACACGCAAAGGATTGGAAGCTGTGCTCATGGAAAATCCTATCTCAATAAAGTCAATAAATCGCCGGCTTATCCGACCTGCCTGATTGCGTCATCCCAGTACGCCCTGCTGTTCAAGAACGATACAGGCGGCTGTACTGCACCTCATGCTGCATCGACAGCAGCGACAAGCCCGGCAACCAGTTGGACAGTTCATCGTCCTCCAGTTGCTGCGCCCGCTGTGCCGCATGTTCGATATCGGGCTGCAAGGACAACAGCAGGCGCTGTCCTGCGACCTGCCCCAGCGGCACCGACTTCACGCACACCAGCACCTGGTTTTCCGCCCATGAAAACAGCATGGCCAGCAAGCTTGCATCATGCGGCACCTTCAATGCCACGGCGGCGTAAGCCATCGCAGTTGGAAGCGGCACTTCGGCCAAGCTATCCAGTATCGCTTTGAGATCACCCTCATCCAGCTTGAGATCGATCGCCAGCTTGGCCAGCGAATATCCCATCTGTACGGTTTCAGCGCGAAACTCCGAGGTATCGCGTGCTGCCAGAAAACGTTCGCTCCACATTACCACCTGCTCGGCATCCCTCGCCTCGAAAGCTTGCAGCAAGCGCCACAGTATCGGTGCTTCAAAACGCGCGACCATTTCATGCAGGCTTTGTGTTATCCATGCGCGTGCCGAACTTTCGTCCTTGACCAGACCACGCTCCAGCGCCGCCTCCAGCCCTTGCGAATAACTGTAGGCACCGATAGGCAGTGATGGGCTGGCCAGTTGCAGCAGGTGGAGCAGGGCAGTGGCTTGCATAATGCTTCGGCTTACTTCTCGAAAGGCCGATGTATCTTCTGGCGCAACGGAATCGGTGCCAGCGGATGGCCAGAATGATGATCGTCACTATGATGAGGGTGACCGCCCCCATAGGCGCCGGCTTCAGGCTCGAACGGTGCCTGCTCTTCGGTGACGCTTGCGCCCAGTCCTTCCAGCATTTCCTTCAGTACCGTGTCCTTGCGTATGCGCAGGAAACCGGTGCCGCCTTCATCGCCCACCTGTGCCTGCGTATGGCGGTTGCCGAGATGGAAAGCGCAACGCAATAAATCGCGGGGGGTAGCGCATTCCACGCGATAGGTTGCTTCCGGGGCGGCTGTGATGCGCACCACGCGCCCATCGTCGCCTTTGAGACATTCGCCGCCACGCAACACGGTGCCGCGAACCGTGAGCACCGCCACCTCTTCACCGGACACCATCTGCGCCCGGAAACGGCTTTTCTGTCGCAGGTCAAAAGGCAGCACCAGTTCGTCATTCGGCTTCTCAACCTGGTCTACCTTGGTATGCAGGGTCAGCATGTTTATCACTCTTCAGAACAGGAAATAACGCTGTGCCATCGGCAGCACGCTGGCCGGCTCGCACACCAGCAGTTCGCCATTGGCACGCACTTCATAGGTTTCGGGATCGACTTCCATTTTCGGTGCAAGACCGTTATGGATCATGTCGGCCTTGCGCACCGTGCGCGTATTCTTCACGGCTTCTATCGTCTTGTTCAGTTTCAGCAACCCGCCTATGTCAGCTTCGTAAGCGGCCTGCGACACGAAGGTCAGCGAGGTTTTCAGCGCGCCACCAAATGCACCGAACATCATGCGGTAATGCACCGGCTGCGGTGTCGGAATCGATGCATTCGGATCGCCCATCACGGCTGCGGCGATCATGCCGCTTTTCAGAATCATCGAAGGCTTCACGCCGAAGAAGGCCGGCTTCCAGATGACGATGTCGGCCAGCTTGCCGACTTCCAGCGATCCGACCACGTGGGAAATGCCGTGCGCTATCGCAGGGTTGATCGTGTACTTGGCGATGTAGCGCCTGGCGCGGAAGTTGTCGCTGCGGTTGCTATCTTCCGGCAGCGAACCACGTTGCATTTTCATCTTGTGCGCGGTCTGCCAGGTACGCATGACCACTTCACCCACGCGTCCCATCGCCTGCGAATCCGACGACATCATCGAGATCGCGCCGATGTCATGCAGGATATCTTCCGCCGCAATCGTTTCGCGCCGTATGCGTGATTCGGCGAAAGCAATGTCTTCCGCAATCGCCGGATCGAGATGATGGCAAACCATCAGCATGTCGAGATGCTCATCCAGCGTGTTGACGGTATAGGGACGGGTCGGATTGGTCGAGGAGGGCAGCACATTGCCTTCGCCCACTGCCGCGATAATGTCCGGCGCATGCCCACCGCCCGCGCCTTCGGTATGGAAGGTATGGATGGTCCGGTCCTTGAATGCCGCCAGCGTGTGCTCGAGAAAACCCCCCTCATTCAGGGTATCGGTATGAATCGCCACCTGCACGTCCATGCGCTCTGCCACACTCAGACAATTGTCGATGGCAGCGGGTGTCGATCCCCAGTCCTCGTGCAGTTTCAGACCGATCGCACCGGCGCGTATCTGCTCTTCCAGTGGCAGCGGCAAACTCACATTGCCCTTGCCGAGAAAGCCCAGGTTCATCGGGAAGGCATCGGCCGCCGCCAGCATGGAATGGATATGCCACGGACCCGGTGTGCAAGTCGTCGCAGCGGTTCCCACAGCGGGGCCGGTGCCGCCGCCTATCATGGTGGTCACGCCGCTCATCAGGGCTTCTTCTATCTGTTGCGGGCAGATGAAATGAATATGGGAATCAATGCCGCCCGCGGTGACGATCATGCCTTCACCGGCGATGATTTCGGTTGCGCCACCAATCGCCATCGTGACATTGGGCTGGATATCGGGATTACCGGCCTTGCCGATCGCGGCAATCCGGCCGGTCCTAATACCGATATCCGCCTTGACGATGCCCCAGTGATCGAGGATCAGCGCATTGGTGATGACCGTGTCCATCACATCCTTATGCGGTAGTTGCGATTGGCCCATGCCATCGCGTATCACCTTGCCGCCGCCGAACTTCACTTCCTCACCATAAGTCGTGAGGTCCTTTTCCACTTCGATAAACAGTTCGGTATCTGCAAGGCGCACACGGTCACCCACCGTGGGGCCGAACATTTCTGCATAGGCTTGCCGGGAAATCTTGCTCATGCTTTTTCCTTGTCGAGTACGCCCATCACTTTGGCATTAAAGCCATATACCTTGCGTTCACCCGCCAGCGCGACCAGCTCCACCGTGCGCGACTGCCCCGGCTCAAAACGCACTGCCGTGCCGGCAGCGATATTCAGGCGCATGCCATACGCCGCATCGCGCTCGAACTGCAATGCCGGATTGGCCTCAAAGAAATGGAAATGCGAACCCACCTGTATCGGCCTGTCGCCGCTGTTGGCAACCGCAACCGTGACCGTCGCGCGCCCGACATTGAGTTCTATTTCCCCGTCCTCGACAATCATTTCTCCTGGAATCATGGTCGCTCCTACGGTATGGGATGATGAACCGTCACCAGCTTGGTGCCGTCCGGGAAAGTCGCTTCCACCTGGATTTCGGGGATCATCTCGGCCACGCCCTCCATCACATCGCTGCGCGACAGGATCTGCGTGCCCTCGGACATCAACTGCGCAACCGTCTTGCCATCGCGCGCACCTTCCATGATGGCCGCCGTAATCAGCGCCACCGCTTCCGGATAATTCAGCTTCAGTCCGCGCGCCTGGCGACGCTCTGCGAGCAGCGCTGCGGTAAAAATCAGCAGCTTGTCCTTTTCTCTGGGTGTCAGTTCCATCTGATCAGCTCCATGTCATTTCCTTGTCTTATTACGTATTCCATATGCGCGGCACCACCGCTTCGCGCCCCAGCATGGCGGGCCTCAGGTGCTGCCATATGGCGGTCATCACCTGGCGCGCCTTCTCGCTCGAATCGCCGAGATAACGCACGACCAGCACCGATTTCATTTGCGTGGCACCGAACCCCTCCGGCTTGCTTACCAGCGAATCGCCTATGTTGCGCAACTCCTTGATCACCTCATTGGGCAGCACCCTGCCCACCGCGATCAGTGTTCCGCATACTGTTTTCCCGGCCATGCCCAAGGGACTGCTCATCATCGAATCCTCTGCCGCCAGCACGCCCTGTTCAAACCAGACCAGTTTGCCGTTCTGGCGTATGCTGTTTTTCTGCACAATGCGCCCGCTATCGAATCGTTCGCCGGAAGCAGTGCGGCCAAAACACAGGATCTCGCTGCCGATATAACTGGCTCCCAGCGCCAGCGTCACCGTCTGTTCCAGCTCGACTTCTGTGGCGTCGAAAAATATCGTTTCCTGCGGCAGCCATTCCAGCGATGCATTCGCCTCCACGTCCAGCGTAACGCTCTGCCGCGATAGCTGCCCGTTGGCCTTGTACCATTTGGCTGCACCTGGCGTAGTGATGAAGGCACTTGCTCCTTCCCGTACCTGTGCAGTAATCGTCAACGCATCGCCACCGACCACACCACCCGGTGGATGCACCACAATCGCATGGCAGACTGCCGGGCTTTCCGGATACAGCGGTTTTTGCACCCGCAATGGCCCGGTATGCTCACGCCGTACCAGGCGCGTCGTGCCGGCATCATTGGCAAAACCCAGCGCCAGCTGGGCCTGCCAGCGCGAATAATCGGAGTGAGGAAATGGCGGACGCATCAGCACTACACAGACAGATGACGTTTCACGTCCTCACTGCCCATCTCTGCCTGCGTGCCGGATGCCACCACCTCCCCACGCGACAGCACCACAAACTCATCGGCGAGTTCATGCGCGAAATCGAAATACTGCTCGCACAACAGGATGGCAATGTCGCCGCGCTCCCTCAGCATGCAAATCACGCGGCCTATGTCCTTGATGATGGATGGCTGTATGCCTTCGGTAGGCTCATCCAGGATGATGAGCTTGGGATCAGCCAGCAGTGCGCGCGCAATCGCCAGTTGCTGCTGCTGCCCCCCGGACAGATCGCCACCGCGCCGGTGTAGCATTTCTTTCAGCACCGGGAATAGCTCGTATACATCATTGCGTATTGTCGAAGCCTTGCTGGCGGGCTTGATGGCCATGCCCATGCGCAGGTTCTCTTCCACCGTCAGCCGCGCAAAAATGTCTCGCCCCTGCGGCACGTAGGCAATGCCGTCCGCCGCGCGTTCATGAGGTTTCAGGCGCGTGATGTCGCGGCCTTCAAAGATCACTTTGCCCTTTGCGACCGGCAGCACACCCATCAGGCATTTGAGCAGCGTTGTCTTGCCCACGCCATTGCGCCCCAACAGCGCCAGGCACTTGCCCTGGTCCAGCGACAGCGACACGCCGCGCAGCGTATGGGACGAGCCGTAATACTGGTTCAGTTGTTCGACTTGCAGCATGGTTTATCGCCCCAGATACACTTCAATCACGCGTTCATCGTTCTGCACCTGCTGCATCGTTCCCTGCGCCAGCACCGAACCTTCATGCAGAACGGTTACCGTGCCACCCTGCGCGATTTCCGTGACGAAGGCCATGTCATGCTCGACCACCATGATGGAATGCTTGCCGCGCAATTCATTCAGCAATTCAGCGGTGCGCTCCGTTTCCGAATCTGACATGCCCGCCACCGGCTCGTCGAGCAGCAAGAGCAGCGGATCCTGCATCAGCAGCATGCCGATTTCCAGCCACTGTTTCTGACCGTGCGACAACAAGCCTGCCAGACGATTCTCCTGCCCATTCAGGCGTATGAGCTTCAGGATCTCGTCGATCTTGCCCTTCTGCTCGGAGCTCAATCTTGCGAACAGTGTAGGCCTGACGCGCTTGTCCATCTTCATCGCCAGCTCCAGATTCTCGAACACTGTGTGGTGCTCGAATACGGTCGGGCGCTGGAACTTGCGGCCGATGCCGGCATGCGCGATCTCATATTCGGTCATCGTAGTGAGATCAATGGTCTGGCCGAAGAATGCTGTACCTGACGTAGGGCGTGTCTTGCCGGTGATCACATCCATCATCGTGGTCTTTCCGGCACCGTTGGGACCGATGATGCAACGCAGCTCGCCCACCGAAATATCGAGATTCAGCTTGTTGATTGCCTTGAAGCCATCGAAGGACACCGTGATGTCTTCCAGATACAGGATCGCACCATGCGAGGTATCCACGCCTTCCGGCTTGATGTGTCCAAAAGAAGTGCCGTAGTCGGCATACTCGCGGCGTTCGTAGGTATGGCCCGGTCTCAATACGCCGCTCATGCCGCCTCCCCGCTTTCTTTGTGCTGCTTGCGCAATTTCTTCATCACACCCAGCAGGCCCTGTGGCATGAACAAGGTGACCAGGATGAAAATCAGTCCCAGGGCATACAGCCACAGGTCGGGGAAAGCCGCGGTGAACCAGCTCTTCAAACCATTGACAGAGAATGCGCCGAGCAGCGGACCGAGCAGGGTGCCGCGTCCGCCGACTGCGGCCCAGATCACCATTTCAATCGAATTGGCAGGCGACATCTCCGAGGGATTGATGATGCCCACCTGCGGCACATACAGCGCACCGGCAATACCGCACAGCACTGCCGACAAGGTCCAGATAAATAACTTGAACCAGAGCGGGTTGTAGCCGATGAACATCAGGCGCGATTCCGAATCGCGTACCGCCTGCAACACACGGCCCAGCTTGGACGTCACTATCCAGCGCGACAGGAACAGGGCACCCAGCAACACCGCCAGCGTCACCAGGTAAATGACTGCCTTGGTTTCGGGGGCCGTGATGGAATAGCCGAGGATGCGCTTGAAGTCGGTGAAGCCGTTATTGCCGCCAAAGCCCGTGTCATTACGGAAGAACAGCAGCATGAAGGCGAAAGTCATGGCCTGCGTGATGATGGAAAAGTACACACCCTTGATGCGCGAGCGGAAAGCGAAGTACCCGAACAGGAACGCCAATAGTCCGGGCACCAGCATCACCAGCAGCATGGCAAACCAGAAGTTGTCGGTGAAGGACCAGTACC
>JAEZLB010000265.1 GCA_023435945.1 Pseudomonadota bacterium
GGCCAGCAGCAGCGCGTGGCCATCGCTCGCGCCTTAGCCATGAGGCCCAAGGTCATGCTGTTTGATGAAGTGACCTCGGCACTCGATCCGGAACTGTGCGGCGAAGTGCTGGGTGTGATCCGCCGCCTCAGCGAAGAACATCAGCTCACCATGCTGATGGTCACGCACCAGATGGGCTTTGCCAAGGATTTCGCTGACCGCGTCTGTTTTTTCTCGGAAGGAAAGGTCGCGGAACAGGGACCGCCGCAACAGTTGTTCGGTAATCCTCAGCAGGAGCGTACGCAGCAGTTCCTGAATGCGGTGATGGATGCACTGTAACGGCGCTGACTACCTGCGCCCGGTGAACACCGTTGTCATGCGTAGAACATCGTAGCGACCTTTCATACTCATCGACGCCTAAACCCGTATCAGCCAGATCCCCAGCTAGTCAAACACGGAATCGGGACAGGGAAACGAAGGGCGGCATGATGGAATTCCCGGTATCATCACGGCATGAAAAATAGTGCAGGTCCGCTTCCCCCTTTTGCTGATCTTTTGCTGGACTCGGTCTTTCTGGTCGATAGCGGGGGAAATGTCGTTTATGTCAATGCAGCATGCGAACGCATGCTGGGTTACACCCAGGAGGAACTGATCGGCCGGGAGCTCTTTAGCCTGATTACCCCCGAAGACCGTGCAAAACCCCAGGCGGAATCTTGGCATGTGATGTCGGGGCAACCCCGCACAGGTTTTGAAAATCGTTATGTTCACAAGAATGGCCATCTGGTACACCTGATGTGGTCTGTCAGCTGGTCGGAACCAGAGCAGCTGCGAATAGGCGTCGCGCGGGACATTACTGAATTAAAGCGCGCACAGCAGATGCAAGCGGCAACCTACGCGATCTCAGAAGCGGCACACGATGCCACCGATCTTGCCGCCCTGTTCCACGAGATCCATAGAATCATTGCCGACCTCGTCTCTGCAGCCGGATTCGCTGTCGCCATCCCCGACCCTGACACCAAACAGCTTGGCTTTTACTATCGCATCGGTTTCGATCCGCAAGCGTGCATGGAGCAGGGCATGCCTGTTCTTCAGCATAGCGCCGATGCCATCCTCAACGGGCAGCCAATGGAACTGCCTGCCAGCATGCCACGCCCCGTCGATAGCGAGCCTGCCTCGCACCATCGCATGGAAAACTGGCTGATCTTGCCGCTCTCTGAGCAAAATGAAACTGTCGGAGCACTGATCCTGAAGAGCCACCCAGGCATAGGATACTCTGACAAGGAGAAAGAACTGCTGCACTTCATGTGTGCGCAAGTCGCCACTGCGATCAGGCGCAGGCAAGTTCATGATGAACTGCTGCGCTCCGCAATGTACGACGAGTTGACCGGACTGCCGAACCGGCGCCTTTTGTACGATCGTCTCAGGTCGGCCCTGTCGCGTTGCAAGAGAAAGAAAGAGCGCATGGCCTTGCTATTCATCGATATCGACAATTTCAAAAAAGTGAATGACTCGCTTGGCCATGCCACCGGCGATTTGCTTCTTCAGGAAGTTGCTGTGCGCTTGAAGAACTGCCTGCGCGATGAGGATACGGTCGCTCGCCTGGGCGGCGACGAGTTCGTGGTGCTGCTAGAAGATATCAAGGTGCAGGAGAACGCGTGGGCAATAGCCGAGAAGATTCGTCTGGCCCTGCACAATCCCGAGACGGCGGGCGGCCAATTCCTGCAAGCTGCCGCCAGTATCGGCATCGCGCTCTATCCTGAAGATGGCATGGAGCCCGAGGACCTGCTTCAACACGCCGACAAGAAAATGTACCAGGCAAAAAAGTTCGGCGCCATGGTGCCCGAAGCATAGTTTCAGCAGCGCTTTCCTCAACGGAAAAACCACTTTATTGTAATCTGGCAGGAGCGCCTGCTCCTGCTCCTGCTGCCGTCGCATTGGCTGGATCAGCCAAGGACAGGCAGGCAGAAATCGGTCTATTCACCTTCAGCATGAGCGCTGCCGTTATTGTCCAGCCTCACTCTCGGCCTCAGCCAGACGAAAAGGATGACTGCCGGCACAATGGCCAATGCCGTGATCCAGAAGTATGGCGCGTAGCCCACCGCCTCCACGATGCGGCCTGAGTAAAACCCCAGCACCTTGCCCGGCAGGGTAATCAACGAGCTGAACAAGGCATACTGCGTTGCCGTGTAGCGCTGGTTCACCAGCGCGGACAAATAGGCAACGGCTGTTGTCCCCAGCATGCCCTGGGCCAGGTTTTCTCCGGAAATCACCAGAGTAAGCTTGGTCACATCGCCGTCGGCACCGATCAGCCAGAGGTAAAGCAGGTTGCTGATGGCACCCAGCACGATACCGATAAACAGCGCCCTCTCCACCCCCCAGCGCACTACAGCGATGCCGCCCAGGAACGCGCCCGCGATGCCGACCCAGATGCCATAGACCTTGGAGACGGCGGCAATTTCGGTTTTGGTAAATCCCTGATCGAGGTAGAAAGGCCCCATGATGCCCCCAACCAGCGCCTGGTCCGAGACCTTGAACAACAGGATGAACATCAGGATCATCAAGCCGACGCGTCCACCAAAGCGGCGGAAGAAATCCGCAAAGGGTTCTATCACGCCTTCGCGCAGGCCCGCCGCCCAAGTCTGCGCCTGGACGCGCAAGACCTGCGGCTCACGTGCGAGCAAGGTGGCAAGCAGAGGAATCAGCATGCAGGCGGCCATCGCACGATAAACATTCGGCCAGATCGTGTGATCGGCCAGCACCAGCGCCAGCGCGCCCGAGGCTATCAGCGCGATGCGATACCCCAGCGAGTAAGTGGCAACCAACGCGCCCTGTGCTTCGATCGGTGCGATTTCGATACGGTAGGCATCGACTGCAATGTCGAGCGTGGCGCCAGAGAAGGCGACCAGCAATGTCAGTCCGACAAACAGGGGGAGCTGCTCAGGAGTGACAGAAGCCATCAGTATCAAGCCCAGCATCACCAATGCCTGCGTCAGCAGGATCCAACTGCGGCGTTGACCAAAATGACTTAACAAAGGCAGACGCAAACGATCTACCAGCGGTGCCCAGAGAAACTTGAAGGAATACGCCATGCCCGCGCTGGCGATCATGGTGATGTCTTTTAAAGTGATACCGTTCTCGCGAAGCCAGTAAGCAAGCGTGCCTGCGACCAGCAAGAAGGGAAGTCCTGATGCAAAACCGAGAAAGAACATGGTCCACGCCGAAGGCTGCAGGAATGCATCCCGTATTCTCGATCCCCGCTTGGCCCCACTTGCTTGCTTGCTCATCTAGCTATTCCAGATTAACCGGCACAGACATGCCCACACTCTGCCCCCGAGTCGTTTTGATCATTGATGGATGTAGTCGCGATAGCGCAGGCCACACATAATGCCGGAAATGCCGCAGCTTTGATACTTGTTGTTGTGTCCTGCCGTGACATTTACACGGCGGCACGCTGGCGCAGGCGGAATACGGCCAGACTGCCACGCAGGTTAGGCAGGAAGTTGACAGGCTTGCCCTCATCGAGCGCAACACATTCCAGCACTTCCAGCCCCACATCGTTAGCCAACTGCGTGAAGTCCTTGATCGTTGCACAACGCAGGTTCGGCGTATCGTGCCACTGGTAAGGCAAGCTCTTGGACACTGGCATGCGCCCGCTCAGCAACGCCATGCGATGCGGCCAGAAGGCAAAGTTGGGGAAAGAGACAATCGCTTCCCGGCCGACACGGGCGATGTCGGTGAGTATGCCTTCCACATTCTTCATCATCTGCAGCGATGACAGGCACAGCACGACATCGAAGGCATTGTCGGCAAACATCGACAAGCCGATTTCCAGGTCCTGCTGAATGACGGCCACGCCACGTTCCACGCATAGCGGAATAGCACGATCATCGATTTCCACGCCATAGCCGGTACAGTGCTTTTCTGTCTGCAGGTGGCTCATCATCAAGCCATCGCCACAGCCGAGGTCCAGCACGCGTGAACCGTCGCGCACCCAGCGCGAGATGAAAGCCAGGTCGGCACGCACCTGGTCTAGTTCATGGTAATTCATGCGTCCACCTTTTCCTGTAGCTTTTCCCTATACGAACCTGATTCAACTTCCTTCCAAACGTTGCCATAGTAAGCACGGACGGT
>JAEZLB010000291.1 GCA_023435945.1 Pseudomonadota bacterium
ACGCGCTGCTGCTGGCCGCCCGACAACTGCGAGGGATAGTGATCCAGTTTGTCGGTGAGCCCTACCCGGTCCAGCAGTTCGCGCCCGCGCGTTTCGGCTTGCTGTCTGTCCAGGCCCAGTGATTTCATGGGGGCGATCATCGTATTCTGCAGCGCGGTCATATGTGGGAACAGGTTGAAATTCTGGAACACCATGCCGATCTGGCTGCGTGCCTGCCGTTTATAGGCCTCGGAAGCCGGCACCAGCTCGCCATGGCGAGACATGTGGGTGATGGGATTGCCATCAACCTCGATCATGCCTGTATCGATGGTTTCCAGCATCATCAGTACGCGCAGCAGCGTGGATTTGCCAGAGCCGCTGGGACCGATGATGGCAACTTTTTCTCCTGCGGCGATATCCAGGTCGAGATGATCCAGGACGGTTAATGAGCCGTAGCGTTTGCTGACATCGCAAAAGCGAACCATGGGCTGGGTCATTCATTCTCCTTTATCGAGGCAGGTGAAGCCGGTTTTCCAGGCGCCGTACCAGCCATGCCGCGCACAGGCTGACAAACAGGAAGAACAGGCCGGCCATCGTAATGGGTTCGATGTAACGGAAGGTTTGCGAGCCGATATTTTTAGCCTGCAGCATCAGCTCTACCACGGTGATGGCCGATAGCACTGGCGTATCCTTGAACATCGCAATCAGGTAGTTGCCGAGCGCCGGGATGATGGGGCGGATGGCCTGCGGCAGGATAATGTTGCGATATGCCTGCCAGGCGCCGAGATTGAGCGCAGTCGCCGCCTCCCACTGTCCGCGCGGCACAGCATCCAGCCCGGAACGATAGACTTCCGATACATAGCAGGCATAGTGCAGCGACAGGCCCACGATGCCGGTGACGAGTGCAGACATGACCAGCCCGAAGTCCGGCAGCACATAGAACAGAAAATACAGCTGGATCAGCAGCGGCGTGCTGCGGATGAATTCGATGAAGAAGGCGGCGGGCCACGATACTGCTTTGATACGGCTGCGGCGCATCAGGGCCAGTATCAGGCCTGCTGCCAGCGCAATCGCAAATCCGGCGAGTGTGATGCCTAGCGTCTGGAGTGAGGCGCGCAGCAGGTCGGGCAGAATCTGCCAGGCAAATTGCCAGTCGAACAGGCGTTCCTGCATCATAGCCTCCCGGTGGCACGGCCACGACTGAGGCGGCGTTCGAGCGCACGCATGGACAAGCTGATCGCTTGGGCCAGCAGGAAGTAGATGAGCAGCGCCAGCAGAAAAATTTCAGTGCTACGGAAGGTGGACTGAACCAGTTGATCGGCCCTGAAGGTGAGGTCGGCCAGTGTAATCAGCGATACCAGCGAAGTGCCTTTCAGCAGTTCGATCAGCAGATTGGTGAAGGATGGAATGGCATTGACCAGTGCCTGAGGCAATACGATATGAAAGAAGCGGTGAACGGGAGGCAGGTTCAATGCGATTGCTGCCTCGATCTGGCCGCGCGGTACGGAACCGAATGCGCCGCGCATGACTTCCGCGCCGTAAGCGCCGATGTTCAAGCCTAGTGCCAGCACGGCCACCGTGTAAGGCGTCATGGTGAGATTGAAAGGAGGCAGGGGCAGGACGAAGAAAAGCCAGAACAGTTGCACCAGCAGGGACGTACCACGGAAGATCTCAATATAGGCATTCGCCAGCCATCGCAGCAGCCGCCACGCAGACAATTTGGCTAGCGACGCAGTTAGTGCCATCGCGGCAGCCAGTATCGCCGCCATCACGGTAATTCGGATGGTGACCAGGGTTCCTTCCAGCAGCAATGGCAATAACTCGCTCATTCGGATGGGGTCGTCAGGATAAAAATACGATCAATGCGGTTCGACAGTCTTCATTGGCCGGAAACCAATTCCTCCACCGTCTTGTCAGGCAGGTTGGCCTCATCGAAGCCGAAAGGTGCTACGGTTTCCAGATGTGCGGATGTCCCTATCCATTTTTTCAGTACGGTATTGATCGCATCGCGCAGATCAGTGTCGGACTTGCGAAACGCCAGCGCGCCATAGCCGATGCTGTCGGGACCACCATCGAAATCGGCAATGACTTCCACGCTATTGCCACCCTTGTCCGCCAGTTCGCGGGCAGTCAGCAAGGTGGCGGCAGCGGCATCGGCGCGGCGGGTACGGACTGCCTGCAATTGTGCAATCACGGTCGGGACTTGCAGGATCTGGTTTTCCGGTACACCGGCGGCACGCGCGGCGCGATACTGGACCGTACCGGCCATGACGGCCAGTTTGGTATCCTCGTTGTTGACGAAGTCTGCGTAGCTTTTCAGCTTTTTCGGATTGCCCCGCATTACAAGCAGGCCGTCGCCCAGCTTGTAATGCGGGTCCGTGAACAGTACCTGCTCAGCCCGTTCGGGCGTGACGTACATGCCGGCCGCGATCACGTCGTAACGTCCGGCCAGCAAGCCGGGGATCAGCCCACCCCACTCGGTCAGCACGGCATTAACCTTCTTTACTCCCATTTTTTCCATGACCGCCTTCATGATTTCCGGCGACTCGCCGGTTACCGTGCCATCCGTTTCGCTGTAGGCAAACGGTTTCTCATTCGCATAGCCGATACGAATTTCGCCGGTACGCTGTATGCGTTCGAGGGTGGTTTCCGCATGTGCCTGGATGGCCGGCATGGACAGGCAGGCAAGCAGCGCGACTGTCATCAGCTGGCGTGCGCGCAAGGTAAAAGAAGGGCGAGGGCCGGTGTGCATGGAAGGTCTCCTTATGCTGTCGATGTTTCGTGGATCAAGGGGCGTAAGAAAGAAGGGAAGAGCAGTTTCCCTATGCGCAAGACGACCAGAGCCACGGGAGGAAAAGGTTTCCTCCCGCAGAGAGCTGTGTCTTTTCAGGAAATGGAAAGCGGCTGCGGTTCCAGTGGCGTGATACTGTCACGTGCGGCGACAAATTCGGGGCGCGGCGCCAGTCCGCCTTTGGGATCGCCCAACTGGTTCTCCATGCTGTTATAGACAAAGAATACGTTGCTGCGCGCGGCTGGTGTGATATTGCTGTTGGAGCCATGCATGGTATTGCAATCGAAGAACACTACCGTCCCGGCTTTGCCGGTGCAGGAAACGATGCCTCCCATGTCGGCCAGGTGGCGCAGCAAGACTTCGTCGGGAGTGCCGACTTCCTGCTTCTTCAGCGATTTCTTGTAGTTCTCGTCGGGTGTTTCGCCCACGCAGGCGATGAAGTGGCGATGTGAGCCCGGGATCACCATCAGCGGACCGTTCTTATCGTCGTTGTCGGTCAGCAGGATGGAGCAGGAGAGCGCACGCATGGAGGGCATGCCATCTTCGCTGTGCCAGGTCTCGAAGTCGGAGTGCCAGTAGAACTCCTTGCCCTTGAAGCCCGGTTTGTAATTGATGCGCGACTGGTGGATATAAACCTCGCTGCCCAGGATTTCACGCGCCACGTCCAGCACGCGCGGATCGCGCACCAGGTTGGCGAATACCTGGTTCAAGCGATGCACGTTGAAAATGGAGCGCACATCGCCGCTACCAGGCTCTGCAATCACTTCCTTGCGGCCCTGATTGGTAAAGGCTTCACGCATGGCCTGCATTTCCTTGTAGAGGAAAGTCACTTCTTCTTGTGAAAACAGGGCAGGAATTTGCAGGAATCCATTGTCCCGATAACTGTGACGTTGCTCCTCGGTGAGCGCTATCGGACCTTCTCCGATAGGGCGAGGATAGATCACGGGCTCATTGCGCGAAATGATGGCGGGTTCCGAGAGAACACGGGTGCGATACGGTGCGGGGGAAAGCATAAAAACGGTCTCCTTTTTATTCGACGATGGCAGGGGGCGGATAAACGCCTTCGGCGTCATGAACTTCCTGTCCGGTCAAGGCCGGATTGAAGGTGCACACCAGTCGCATGTCGTTATGCGGATCGGCGCGTAGCCAGTGGCGGTCATGTTTGTTCAGCGCATATAGCGTGCCGGGTTCGATGCGGAATTTTTCTCCCGACGGAATCAGCTCCACTTCGCCGCTGCCTTCCACGCAATAGACTGCTTCCAGGTGATGCTTGTACCAGATATGGGTCTCGGTGCCGGCGAAGATGGTGGTTTCATGCATCGAGAAACCCATGCCATCGCCGCCCAGCAGCAGCCGGCGGCTGACCCAGGTATCGGTCTTCACATCGCGTTCGGTATTCAGGATGTCTTTTAGTCGTCGTACGATCATGCTGTCACCTCGCGCTTGTGGATGGTCTGGTTGATGGTGTCGGCGATGGCTTGTTCCAGTATGTCCAGGCCAGCCAGCAGTTTTTCCTGTTCAATGGTCAGTGGCATCAGCAACTTGACCACCTCATCATGGCCGCCGGAAGTTTCGATGATCAGGCCGTTCTGGAAAGCGAGCCTGGTAACCTGATCGGCCAGTTCCGCATCGCGGAAAGCAAGGCCTTGCATCATGCCGCGGCCGCGGCGTGTCATGCCGGCTTCCGGATAGTTCTTGACCAGGTTTTCCAGGTGCTGGGTGATGATCTGCGACTTCTTGTTGATGGAGGCCTGGAAGACGGTGTCGCTCCAGTAGTGATGCAATGCGGCAGTCGCCGTGACGAAAGCCATGTTGTTGCCGCGGAAGGTGCCGTTATGCTGGCCCGGTTTCCAGACATCGTGTTCCGGTTTCATCAGCAGCACCGCCATCGGCAAGCCATAACCGGACAAGGATTTCGACAGCGTGACAATGTCGGGATAAACGCCGGAGGGTTCGAAGCTGAAGAAGGTGCCGGTGCGTCCGCAGCCAGCCTGGATGTCATCGACAATCAAGAGAATGTCGTGGCGACGGCATAGCTGTTCCAGCTTTTTCAGCCAGTTCAGTCCCGCCACATTCAGGCCGCCTTCTCCTTGCACGCATTCGACGATGACAGCCGCCGGATGATCGACACCGCTGCTGGGGTCGACGATTAATTTTTCCAGCATCGCGATGGTGTCGACTTCCATGCCGAAGTAACCGGAGTAGGGCGCATGATAGACATGGGAAAGCGGTACGCCGGAGGCATCACGGAACTTGCGGTTGCCGGTCAGGGCCAGCGCACCCAGCGTCACGCCATGAAAGCCGTTGGTGAAGGAGATGATGTTCTCGCGGCCTGTGACCTTGCGTGCCAGCTTGATCGCGGCTTCCACGGCGTTGGTGCCGGTGGGGCCCGTGAACTGCATCTTGTACTGCAGATTGCGCGGCTTGAGGATGCGCGCCTCGAAGGTTTCCAGGAATTGTTTTTTGGCGCAGGTGGCCATGTCGAGTCCGTGCACGATGCCGTCGTCGGCAATGTAGTGCTGCAGTGCTTCTTTCAGCAGCGGATTGTTGTGGCCGTAATTCAGACTGCCGGCGCCGGCGAAAAAGTCGATGTACTGATTGCCTTTTTCATCGGTGAGTACCGCATTCTTGGCTTTGGCAAAGACGGTGGGAAAAGAGCGGATGTAGCCGCGGACTTCCGATTCAAGTCGGTCAAAGGTACGCATGGTTTTCTCCTTTTTTGCAGATGGGCTGCGTGAACGAGCAGATGCGTGGATTCAGCGGCTCCAGGGGCCGATCCGGTACAGATGCTCTTCTTCATGTCCGCTGCTGCCGAAGTCGCGAGGGGCAAACAGCGGGGTGGTAGTGACGCCGACGTCGTTGCGCGTGGCGAATTGAGTAAACAGCTTGCGTGATGCACTGTTACTGGGGCTGATCGTGGCTTCCATCCAGCGCAGGCAGCGCGGTTTTACGCAGCGAACCAGCAAGTGTTCCAGCATGCGGCTGGCCAGTTTCTGGCCGCGCAGGCGTTCGGCCACGGCAACCTGCCAGATAAACAGGGTATCGGGGTGGGTGGGGGGAATGTAGGCAGTCACTGCGCCAACCATGGCGCCGTCCTGCTCGGCAATGACGCTGGTCTCGGCGAAATGCTCGCACACCAGCAGGTAGGCATATCTTGAATTCAGATCCAGTGGCGGACTGGCCGCTATCAGATCGTGAAGCACCGCTCCATCGCGCCGCTCCGGTTGCCGGAATACCCACCCTGACGCCGAATTCACCGGAGAAATCATACAGTCCGCAGGTAAACATGATGCTTTTAATGGTGCGCACATAGCCGGGCGCCAGCCAGTGCTTTTTGGTGAGAGGGTTGACTCCTCCGTTGGCCAGTATGATGC
>JAEZLB010000301.1 GCA_023435945.1 Pseudomonadota bacterium
GCATACGGAAAGCTCATGTAACCGCTTTGAGCGCGGGCAATTTTATTGTCGCAGTCATTCGGAATGGCAGGCCGGGTGCATTATCCCCTCGTCATTCAGCTCTTAAAAATCAAGGACCTGGAATGCCATTAAGCCTTGGCAGCCTGGGTTGGTTGCGCCCGGTCTTGGGGCTATCCCCGGTGCAATGGTGTCGCAGATTGCGAACAAGGGGGGACTGGAAATGGTAAGGATGACGCGTGGCGGCCTAAGTGGCGTGGCGTAATTCCAGAAGATGGATGGTGTGTTGTACGAGCTCGCAGAATGCCGCGATCTCCTCGCCTGAAACTGTCTGCTTCTTGAGCAAGGATTCCAGCCTGGCTGCCGCTTCCGATAATGTCACCGCGCCTACATTGGCAGCCATGCCGGAGATATTGTGAACCACGGAGCGAATGGCTTCCTGATCGCGATGGGGCATCGCATTGCCGATGTTTTCCAGCGCGCTTTCCAGCAGGGGCAGCATCATGTCCAGCACCTGGTTATACAGCGCTTCGTCGCCGCCCAGCCTTGCCAGCGTGCCTGCTACATCGAAGCCGGAAAGTACGGGTGCTTCATGGTCGTCACGAGAGGGGGTAGCACCGATCACTGTCGGCGGTGCCGCGTCATCGCAGCGACCCGTGCTGGAATCGGTTGCGGCATGACGTGGCTGGAGCCACCGGCTTACCATGCGATACAGATGATCCGGATGCAGCGGTTTGGCCAGGTGATCCTGCATGCCCGAATGCAGGCACTGTTCGCGTTCTTCGACCGTAGCGTGTGCCGTCAGCGCGATGATGGGCAGCTTGCTGAACTGCCCGTCGGCACGGATGCGCTGGGCTGCTGCATGGCCGCCCAGTTCGGGCATCTGGATATCCATGAGCAGCAGGTCATAAGTTTGCGGGGGGGCATCAAACAGTTTTTCCAGCGCTTCGCGTCCATTGTTGGCGATATCGACCTGCAGCCCGGTTGCGGCCAGCATTTCACGCGTGATATGCTGGTTGATTTCGTTGTCTTCCACCAGCAGGACGCGCTGGCCCGCAAAGGAGGGCAGGGGCGTGGGTTGCGGCACTGCCGGATGGCGAACGGCCGCCTTGCCCGGATGTCCGGTATTAAGCAGGCAATCCAGCAGTTGCGACGGATTGAGCGGCTTGTACAGGACGCTCGACCTGCCTGCATAAGGCGGCGTGGCCATGCTTCCTTCCTTGCGGGAAGCGGTGACCAGTATGATTCTCGGTTTGCGCGACAGCGGTGAACGTTCGATTTCCTGCATCAGGGACAGGCCGTCCATGCCGGGCATACGCACATCGGTCAGTACCAGGCCGTAAGGGGCCTGGGCATCGGCACGCAGGATCGCTTCCAGCGCCTCGGTGCCGCTGCTGGCGGTCTCCGGCGTGAGCCGGAAACTTTTCAGCATATCGGCCAGTATCTTCAATGCGACGGGATTGTCGTCCACCACCAGGATGCGCTGGGAACAAAGTTCGGCCGGCAGGCGGATCGAGGTGTCTTTATGATCATGGACGCTACCGAAGCTCAGCGTGACGCTGAAAGTGGAGCCCAGGCGGGGCGCGCTGCTGACCATGATGCTGCCGCCCATCATTTCCACCAGGCGCTTGCTGATGGACAGTCCCAGGCCGGTGCCGCCGTACTTGCGGCTGATCGAACTGTCAGCCTGCGTGAATGATTGAAACAGCCGCATCTGCTGTTCCTCCGTCATGCCTATGCCGGTATCGCGCACGTCGAATTGCAGCCTGATGCTGTCGGCGTCGGTGCCGGTCACGCGGCAGCTCAGGTGCACTTCACCCTGCTGGGTAAATTTGACGGCGTTGCTGACCAGGTTGATCAGCACCTGCCCGAGCCGCATGGGGTCGCCTGTCAGGCGGTGCGGCACATCGGGAGCGATGTCGATCAGGTATTCCAGTTCCTTCTCGTGCGCCATGTGCCCCGTCACATTGCTGACGTGATTAATGACGTCGGACAGCGAGAATGCGGTGCGTTCTATCACCATCTTGCCGGCCTCGATCTTGGAGAAGTCCAGGATGTCGTTCATGATGCCCAGCAGCGCCACGGCCGAGCGATGGATCTTCTCGATATAGTCGCGCTGCTGGGCGGTCAGTTCAGTGCGTAGTGCCAGGTGAGCCATGCCGATCACCGCATTCATCGGTGTTCTGATTTCATGGCTGACATTGGCCAGGAACTGCGATTTCATGCGGGACGCTTCTTCCGCGACCTGTTTGGCAATCGCCAGTGACTGTTGATGTTCCTGCAAGGAGCGATTGCTGCGTACCAGCTCCGCCGTGCGCCGTGCGACGTGCTGTTCCAGCACTTGTTCTGAACGTTTCAGATCTTCCACGAGCCTTTGTTGTGCCACCGCTTTTTCGCGGCGCTCCTGCTGGAAACGGTTTGCCAGCGCCAGTGCCAGCACCAGCAGCATGAATGCGGCGCCGGCCTGCCAGCCATGCGTGATGAGAAGGGGAGGCAGCTTGCTGCCGAAAGCGCCCGAGGTAACCGGGACTGCGATGAGCAACTGGATGCCGGCACCCAGCGCCATATATCCCGCGTTGGGCCGGCGTTTGAGCAGGGCCTTGATCGCTACTGCCAGGACCAGCGCCAGGCCCGATAAAGCGGCTACCACAACCGGCACCGGGAATGCGGCGGGCGAAACAAGGAGCCCGCAAAGCAGCAGGGCATTCAGCGCGATGAAGGCCTGCATGGTTTTGTCCTGCCGTGGCGATAGATGCATCGTGCCAAGCAGTTGTCTTGCGAATGACAACAAGGCCATGGATGCCAGCGCAACAGTTGCCAGCGGTGCCATCTCTCGCCAGCGTGCCGCGCCTGGCCACAGGAATTGATCGCCGATACCGCTGTGTACCAGCCCGGCCAGCGCCGCAGTTGCGACGAGCAGCACGTAATGCAGATACGTTTTTTCCCTCAGTGAGCAGTACAGCAGCAGGTTATACAGGCCCAATGCCGATAGCATGCCGAAGTACAGGGACTGCGCCAGGTATGCTGCGGGCGCAGGAAGCGGGGAGTGATCCGGCGTCCATGCGCGGGCGGGATCGTCATGCACCGCCAATCCGCCAGCCTGGCTGATGCCAAGGCATAACAGCCATAACAGGGTTAGGGCTGGGCAGCGGGCTAGAACATGTCGGAAAAGGTGCATGACGGGAAGGCGAGGCGCTGAAGATATTTCGTTGCGGCAATAGGCGCGATGGTAACAGAGCCTTTATTTCTCCTGCATAAATTTTCCCCGGCTGTTCTTTGTCAGTCACAGGCAACTGGTGAAAAAAATTGCAGTCATGAAAACGCGCGCGTTTGATACTTTCTTCATGGATCGCGGGATATAGCGCTTATTTTTCTGGTCCAATTTTCTCTTCTTGGGCAAGCGGCATTGCGAACCGGATGCTGTTTGACTCAACCCAAACGAGCAAAGGACAGTGTTTCTTAATATGACTCCTTGCCCGCAGGCTGCCATCCGGGACGACGGGATTGGTGTTCAGGCAAACATAAATGGCGTACTTCGCCCAGACTCATCCAGGAAGACACTACATGCAAAAGCCTTATTCCCAGCTTGAAGACATCAATGAAAAAATGCGCCGCGAGTTGATGAAGACCCTGGAGCCTTATGGTCTCAGAGCGGTAGCGGAACTGGACGAAATGTCGGAAGGGGAGCGGACCAAATGGCTGTTCTGGAATCTTCACGAAAACCTCGATGCCATTCGAAAGATGGAGCCGACCCTGGTCGGTCATGTCAATGCCACGCAGCTCACGGTCAGTGACGGGCAATCCGTGTGGGAAGACAAGATTTGCCTGGAAAAGCGCATTGAACTGAGCTGCAAATGGAGCTTGCAGCTGACCTACTCGGTGTACCACGATGAAAAATCCCTCGATGTCGGCGAAGGCTGGGTGGATCTGGTGGTCAGCAACAAGCCGCCCAGCCATCCTATCCTGTCGAAAAACCAGAAAGCCTATCTGGATGCCGACAACGGACTCTATCCCAACCAGCTGTTCATGTATGGCTGGATCACGGAAGACGCGTGGAAGGAAATCCGTCCGCAGGTCTATAACGCCAATCCGACTTGCCGCACCGATATCGTCCTGCTCGACAGTTTCCTGTATCCGGTCAAGCCCGGCGTCGATTTCGTGACCGGGCCGTCAGGCTCCATCGGCATCAGCAATTTTGAATTCCGCATCTTCTCGCATCCGACCGAGCGGCGCATGACGCGGCGCGGCGACCTGCGGCAGCGGACCTGATACGCGGAAAAGCGCGGCCTGCCTGAATTCGATCGACCGGATCAGGCAGCGGCCTGCGCGGATTCCTGTGACAGGGAAAGCGGCCGGATATCGGCTTTGTCGGCCAGCAGCGCGCGTACCAGGATCTTGTAAGTGTCGGCATCGAAGGCGGGGCGCTGGGTGGTTTGCTTCAGCAGATCCAGCGCTGCCGCTTCATTCTGCACCGTGCCGATATGGCACCAGTTCTCGATCACATGGAAGTCGGTGATGCCATCGGCAGCGGTTTCCACCAGCGCCACCGCGCCTGAAAAAGGCCAGGTCACGATACGCAGGCTGGCCAGCGCTGTTTCCAGTCGCGCATGATGATCGGCAAAAGCCTCTTCCCCGACGCAGGCACCGTGGCAGCGTTTGAGCTGGTATGCAAAACAGGGTTTGCCACCTTGTGCGCGTTTTTCCAGGCCCAGCGTCACCAGGCAGAGCTCGTGGGTGTCCGCCAGCATGCGCAACCTGTCTTCGGCCTTGCGACGCGAGCTGAACAGGCCGAACAGGTTTTCCGCCCGCCCGAAATCCTGCTCGCTGGCATAAGTCAGTACCGGCTGGATCAGGCCATTAGGCATGGAGCGCAACTGCCATCCACATAAATCTTTCTGCCGGCGCAGCACACGGTTATGGATGGGCTGCATTTCCTTCACCAGCTTCGCCTCCAGCAGCAGCGCGCCCACTTCGCCCGCCGTCTCGCGCCACTCGACACGATGAATCTGGCTGGCCATACGCATGTCGCTATAGACGCGATGGTCGGAGCTGAAGTGCGACATCACGCGCTGGCGCAGGTGGACGCTTTTGCCCACGTACAGCGGCAAGTCATTTTCGCCGTAAAAGAAATACACGCCCGGCGTATCCGGGATCTGCTCCAGCACATCGGCATCCAGATGCGTGGGGATGGTGGGGCGTTGCAGCAGTTGCGCGAGCAGGGTTTCGAATTCTTCCGACACCGGCGCCTGCGTCATCTTGCTCCAGAACTGCCAGATCAGGTCGGCATCGGCCAGTGCGCGGTGGCGTGTTTCGGTCACCAGGCCGTGGCGTTCGATCAGTGCATCCAGGCTATGGCGTGCATATTCCGGATGCAGCTTGCGCGACAGCTTGACCGTGCACAGCACGTCGCAGCGCAGCGTGTAGCCGATCTGCTTGAAGGCGTTGCGCAGGAATCCGTAATCGAAACGCGCATTGTGCGCGATGAATAAAGCGCCCTGCAGCCGCGCCAGCAAGCCTTCCGCGATCTCGGCGAAGGTCGGCGCATGCTGCACCATCGCATTGTTGATGCCGGTGAGGCTTTGTATGAATGCAGGAATCGGGACTTCAGGATTGACCAGGGAAGACCAGCGCGTTACTTGCCCGTCTGCCGTGACTTCCACTAAGCCTACTTCCGTGATGCGATCGTTGATCGGATTGGCGCCCGTGGTTTCCAGATCGATAAAAACAAGTTTCTGGTAATCGCCGCAATAAGTCATAAAAATTTTGTCAAAGGCGTCCTAGTGCGCCGAATCTAAGGCAACAAACTGCGCCACAAGTTCATGCCTGAAGAAAATATTTCTTCAAAGCTTTATTGATTGTTCATATCCCTTGTGTCATGCGGCACTGATACGGCAGATTTCAGTCAAGGATACGGCGAAAAGTCAGGTTGATGCGCGGACCCTTGCTTGTTTTTTCCTTCAGCACCGCATGTTTCCAGCAGCGCTGGGTAGCGCCCGCCATGCGCAGCAGGCAGCCGTCATGCAATTCGATGGCGTGCGACATGCCCAGCGTCTTGTGGCGCAATTTGAAAGTCCGGCTGGCACCCAGGCTTAGCGAAGCAATAACAGGATTCGGGCCGAGTTCGGGTTCATCGTCGCTATGCCAGGCCACGCTGTCCTGCTCGTTGCGGTAGAGATTCAGCAACACCGCGTTGTACGTGTCGCCAGTGCAAGTTTCTACTTCCTGCCGGATGCGCGCCAGCAGCGGCGTCCACGGCAGCGGCTGCAGCCGCAGGCCCGAGTAACGGTAAGCGCGGTCGGCATCGCCATACCAGGCCGTCAGGCGCGGCTGGTCTATCCATTTGCCCCACAGCTTCAGCTTTTCGTGCTGCCACGCAGTCTCGTCCAGCAATTGCTGGAAATAGCGGGAGGCCTGTTGCGGAGAGTAAAATCCTTGCATGAACTGCACGTCCGCATCCGGCAAGGCTATCGCCTGCAGTGCCGCGACGGGTTCGAACAGGCCGGCCTGCATGAGTCTGAACGTTAAGCGGCGAGAGTGCGCTCGGCGTTGTCCAGCCACATGTCCAGCGTGGTCACCAGGTCTTCTTGACTAAAGGAGCAGGACTCCTCGGTGAACAGGCTGCCGGCTTCCATGCGGCCCAGGATGTCTTCCATCACTTCCTTGTATTGCGGCGGCAGATCGGCCAGCAAGGCGGTCTGGGCGCGCCAGGTCTTGCACAGTTCGGCCGTGGAAGTGGTGTTGTCGCGCAGCGCGTCGAGCGACTGCTTCATGGTTTGCAGGGAAGCTTGATGGGACATGATTCTCGCACTATAAAAAATTGACAGAAGCAGGCCGGCCCGGCGCAATTGCCAGCCGGGCACCAGCCTAAAATAGTTTGCGATCATAGCATCATCGATTCTTCCTGACCCGCCCCCTGGAACCCTTCGGTTGCACCTCCCACTGAGTAACAGCAAGTAAGGCCCGGATTGGCGCGGGCACAATGAATGCTCTAATCGTGATGAACGCTTAACTTTTCAGGAGCTGTCATGCGAGCGCTGATTCTTGCAATGCCAATGTTGTTGTCTTTATCCCTGTCGGCACCGCCCGCCGTCGCGGCCGAGCAGATGCGCCCCGGCCTGTGGGAA
>JAEZLB010000315.1 GCA_023435945.1 Pseudomonadota bacterium
GTACGCCACAGACCAGCGCTCCCCATTTGGTGCCGTCGGTATGGTGCGAGTAGGAGAGGATCCCGCGACCCTTCGTCACGGGCCCCACGACCACGGCAGAGGCGGCATCTCCACACGCAGCGTCGATCACTTCCCCTGAAGGAGGCAAACGCGTGATCGCCGAGGACTGTGTGAGTAGCGCGTAACGTGCAGCGCCACTTGCGATCAATCCCTGCGCAAGAGTCAGCTGCATGAGGAACGAGTTGCAGACGGCATCGACGGCCATCGTGGTGCAGCGCTCGCTCAGGCCGAGGTTCCCATGAACGACGCATGCAGACGGGACGTTGATGAAGTCCGGGATCATCGTGTAGCTGAGGACCAGATTGATCTCTTCCTTCGGGATCCCCGCCCGTTCGATCGCTTCTCGTGCGGCGAGCGTCTCCATGTCGGAGGCCTTCATGTCCGCGGGCATCACGCGGCGCTCACGGCTGCCCTGAAACGGGTCCTCGGAGATCTTGAGGATCGCCTCTGCGGCCTTTCGTGCGGCCTCGGTAGGTGCGCTTTCGAGCTCGGCACGAGCGCGCTCGACGGCTCGTGCCGCCCGTTCTTTCCAACGGCGTGTGGTCGTTTCAGGCCACCAGTCATTGGTCCGGACTTCCGGCGGGAGATAGGTGGCAATGCCCAGGATTCCGATAGATTTGTCCATGATTGTACCTTTTGAGCGCCGATGCGCGTCGCCATTGAGCGCGAGCGATCCTTCCTCGGTGCGCCCTTAAGGGCGCCGAGCACTCGCCGTTGAATGTTCATCGTGATGGCGGAAGCGGGATGCTCCCAGCCGAGGGACGCGTCCGTCAGATCTTCGGGCGCGCCTTCGCCATCTCTTTGAGGAACTCGAGCCGCGCCTTGTTGAGATGAACTGAACGATCGACCCGGATGTCCAGAACGAGCGGGCGGTGTCGAGCCATCGAGAGCAAGTCGAGCGCGAGGATCTGGTCGGGCTGCTCGATGACCACGCTTCGCGCTCCGACCCCTTCGGCGAGCTGCGAGATGTTCATCGGCCCAGCAGGAAACGACGGCGTTCGCCCGTACACGACGTCGTTGCCGATCTCTACCATCCCGTATCGTTCGTCGTTCATCACCGCGACGATCAGCGGAATGCCCTCCATCGCGGCGGTCGCGACGTCTCCGAGGCCCATCGAGAAGCAGCCGTCACCACAGATCGCCACGACTGGAACATGGGGGTGGGCGACCTTGGTGCCGACCGCCGATCCAATGCCCGATCCCATCGAGGCGAGCCCGAGCATCGTCATGAACCCGCGCGGGTGCTCGATCTCGAGATGGTGGAGCGCGAAGAACATGTGCGCGCCGATGTCCGACGTGTAGATGGTCCCTTTCGGCAAGACGTGCTGGAGCTCCCAGATCGCGCGCTGCGGCGCGATTCGCCCCTCCGTACCGCAGAGCAGCACGTCGCCGGGCTCGTGACGGGTCACTCCGAACTTCTTCTTGGGTCGTGCGTCGGTCCCGATGCGCTCGATGAGCTGCGGGAGCGCGCCCTCGACCGTATTCACGATGCCGATCGTGACCGGATAGCTCCGACCGATTCGCTGGCCCTCCGCATCGAGCTGGATGAAGTGCTTCGTGGGATTGAGGAGCGTGCTCCAGTTGTCGGTCGCCGATTCCCCTAGGCTCGTGCCGATCGCCATCAGGACGTCGACGCCGCCCTTCAAGTACTCGGACGTGGACGGATGACCACCCCAGCCGAACACGCCGAGGCTGAGAGGGTGCGTCTCCGGGAAGACGCCCTTCGCCTTCGGCGTCGTCATCACCGGCATCTGAAGCCGTTCCGCCAACTCGCGAACATAAAGGGGCCCGCGGCCCGAGCGAGCACCTGAGCCGACGAGAAGGACTCCACGTTTGGCGCCTGCGAGCGCGCCGCTTGCTGCGGCGAGTGTCTCCGCATCGAAATCGAACTCGACCCGTGAGCTCACCTTGATCGTCGGGCGATCGATCTCCGTCGTCATCACATCCATCGGCAGGCTCAGAAGCACCGGTCCACGCCGTCCGCTTCGGGCTGTCGAGATTGCGCGCTGCAACAGGGCCGGCGCCATGTGAGGATCGTGAGCTTGAGCGGCGAGCTTCGTGATGCTCTTCGCCATATGGACGATGTCCAGCTCGTAGACGCTGCCTTCATGGCAGGCGCCCTTTCCGAAGCGGCCTTTCGGAACCTCACCGCATAGGACCAAGACCGGAAGGCCATCGAGGTGGGCCGACGCGAGACCGGTCAGTGCGTTGAGGATACCAGGCCCGGACGTGACGACGGCTACAGCGAGCTTCCCGGTAGCCTGGGCGTAACCAGCCGCAGCGAAGACTGCACCTGCCTCATGCCGAGTAGTGATTGTGCGGACCTCGGGGTGATCCAGCAATGCGTCATGGATCGGGGCGATCGGCCCGCCCGGGAGACCGAAGATCACTTCGACGCCCGCCTCCGCGAGCATGTCGACGAAGACGTCGGCGGTCCTCGTGGTGGGCTTCGCAACGCGCCTCACGATCATCGACTGCTGCTGCGTCGATTCGGTGGCGAGCGCGGACGGGTCCGGTGCTTTCTCTGACTCGTCCAGTTTCGGTGCTGCGTAGCCCATGTTCGGAACCTCTATCTTTGGTTACTGGGCGCGAGCTTCTAACTCGCTCCCTCTGGCTGGGAACATCAACGAGAGAACGACGCGAACGTCGATCGGCTTGGGGAGGCATTTCACGGCGCCGGCTTCGAGCGCCTTCTGCTCGAGCGCCGAGGTGAACGCGCCGCTGACGACGTAGACGGCCACGTCTTTCGTCGCGGGGTTCTTCTTCAGACGACGACACACCTCGAGCCCGTCGATGCCGGGCATGTAGACGTCGAGGAGCACCGCGTGCGGGTGGAAGGAGCCCACGAGCACGAGCGCATCGATGCCGTTCGAGGTCGTCGTGACCTCGACCTTGTCGGCGTAGCGCTTCAGGGAGCGCGAGAGCGCCTTCAGCTGGTCGACCTCGTCGTCCACGATGAGGAGCCGCTTCTTCGCGGCGTCCTGGAGGTCCGCCGGGATGGGCATGTCGTGGTTGACGAGGAACGTGACGAGATCGGCCGCGCGGATGC
>JAEZLB010000332.1 GCA_023435945.1 Pseudomonadota bacterium
GCGCGCCATGCCCGCCCATCGAATGGCCGGTGATCGCCTGCCGGCTCATGTCCGCGACCGCGAACTCACGCAGGATCAGCGCGGGCAGCTCATCCTCGATGTATGAGCGCATGCGGAAATGCTCGGCCCATGGCGCCTGCGTCGCATCGACATAAAAGCCCGCGCCGACACCGAAATCCCAGTTATCGGATTCACCCGGAACACCTGCGCCACGCGGGCTGGTATCGGGAGCAATCAGCATGATGCCCAGCTCGGCGGCCACACGCTGCGCGCCAGCCTTGATCATGAAGGTCTCGTCGGTACAAGTCAGGCCCGCAAGATAAAAAAGCACAGGCACTTTCTTTTCCTGGGCTTGCGGCGGCAGGTAAACGGAAAAACGCATAGGCAGGCCGATGGCCTGCGATGCGTGCTGGTAAAAACGCTGCATGCCGCCGAAGCAGGCGTGCTCACTGATCAGTTCTAGCATGAGAGTAAAGCCTATCGATTAATACACGACGACGGAACGGATGGATTCACCACTCTTCATCAGGTCAAAGCCTTCGTTGATGCGATCGAGCGTCAGGGTATGCGTGATCATGTCATCGATATTGATCTTGCCGTCCATGTACCAGTCCACGATCTTCGGCACATCGGTACGTCCGCGTGCGCCACCGAAAGCCGAACCTTTCCATACACGCCCCGTGACCAGCTGGAAAGGACGCGTGCTGATTTCCTCACCCGCGCCGGCCACGCCGATGATGATGGATTGCCCCCAGCCCTTGTGACAGCACTCCAGCGCCTGGCGCATGACCTTGGTATTGCCGATGCATTCGAAGGAATAATCGGCCCCGCCATCGGTAAGCTGAATGATATGGTCCACCACATTCTCGACTTCATTCGGATTGACGAAGTCCGTCATGCCAAACTGGCGCGCCATCGCTTCGCGCGCAGGATTGATATCGACGCCGATGATCTTGTTGGCGCCTACCATCTTGGCACCCTGGATCACGTTCAGGCCTATGCCGCCCAGACCAAATACCACGACGTTGGCACCGGGCTCAACCTTGGCCGTGAACATCACCGCGCCCAAACCGGTGGTCACGCCGCAACCGACATAACAAACCTTGTCGAAAGGCGCATCCGAACGAATCTTGGCCAGCGCGATTTCCGGCACCACGATGTAATTGGAAAAAGTCGACGTGCCCATGTAGTGGAAAATCGGCTTCCCATCCAGCGAAAAGCGCGTGGTGGCATCCGGCATCAATCGCTTGCCCTGCGTGGCGCGAATCGCCTGGCACAGGTTGGTCTTCTGCGACAGGCAGAATTTGCACTGGCGGCACTCCGGCGTGTACAGCGGGATCACATGATCATCTTTCTTGAGCGACTTGACGCCCGGCCCGACATCCACCACCACGCCAGCCCCCTCATGTCCGAGGATAGCCGGGAAAATCCCTTCCGGATCAGCACCGGACAACGTGAAATAATCGGTATGGCAAATGCCGGTGGCCTTGATTTCGACCAGCACTTCACCTTCGCGAGGCCCCTGCAAATCCACCTCTTCAATCGACAAAGGGCCCCCTGCCTTCCAGGCAACCGCCGCACGTGTTTTCATGCTTTCTCCTCACAATAAACTTTAGTCCCCTGTCATTCTAATGCTTTTGCACTAATCATCCAAAGCATGGGACTCATCCTCTCACCTGATACAATGCAGCCTCTCTACCGAAGGCAATTATTTGATCTTGCCCAACATTCACCGATGAGTGCAGTGAAGAACGACGCTTCCCCCGACCTCAAGAACCACACGCCCATGATGCAGCAATATTTGCGCATCAAGGCAGACCATCCGAACACGCTCTTGTTCTACCGGATGGGCGACTTTTATGAGCTATTCTTCGAGGATGCGGAAAAAGCAGCAAGGCTGCTTGGCATCACCCTGACCCAGCGCGGCAATTCCAACGGGACGCCCATCAAGATGGCAGGCGTCCCGTTTCACTCTGCCGATCAATACCTTGCCAAACTGGTCAAGCTTGGAGAGTCGGTGGCGATCTGCGAGCAGATCGGCGACCCTGCCCTGAGCAAGGGTCCTGTCGAGCGCAAGGTCGTGCGCGTCATTACGCCCGGCACCCTGAGCGACTCGGAACTGTTGCCGGAAAAATCGGACCCTCCCCTGCTTGCGCTGAATCTGCGCCTACAACGACGCATGCTCACGGTGGGGCTGGCGTGGATGACCATGGCCAGCGGACGGCTGACGCTGATGGAGTTCTCCGGCGAATCCAGGGCTGCATTGCAGCGCCTGCGCCATGAACTGGAACGCATCGCACCGGCGGAAATCCTGCTGGCCGATGATGATCAGGTGCTGTCGGGCATGTTCTCGCCCCTGCCCTGCCAGCCCACTTCGGTGCCGGCCTGGCAATTCGATCACACAGCCGGTGAAAAAGCCCTGCATGCCCAGCTTCAGGTTGCCAGTCTGTCCGGCTATGGCGCACAGGATCTGCATGCCGCCATCGGTGCGGCCGGTGCCGTGCTGGCTTATGCGCAGGCGACTCAGGGCAAGGGCCTGCAGCATGTACGCAGCCTGAAAGTCGAGTCCGATGACGAATTCATAGGGCTCGACGCTGCGACTCGCCGCAACCTGGAATTGACGGAAACGCTGCGCGGCCAGGAAGGCGCAAGCGGTTCACCCACCTTATTCTCGTTGCTCGATCATTGCCGCACCAGCATGGGATCGCGCCTGCTGCGTCACTGGCTGCATCATGCGCAACGCGATCAATCGATTGCCAAATCGCGGCACGCGGCTATCCAGGCACTGATCGATTCCAATGCATGCAGCGCCTTCAACACCATTTTCAACGAGATCCCGGATATCGAACGGATCACGACACGTATTGCGTTGTTATCGGCCAGACCGCGTGACCTGTCGGGCCTGCGCGCCGGACTGAAACAACTGCCGGCATTATCCGCAATATTGATGCCTGTGGTGAACACATCCCAATCCGCGTTGCTGGAAAAAACAGGGCAAGAGCTGGCGCCCCCCTCTGATTGTCTAAGCTTGCTGGAGCGCGCCATTCTGGAGGAACCCTCCACCGTGGTACGCGAAGGCGGTGTGATTGCTACCGGCTACGACTCCGAACTGGATGAGTTGCGGGCGCTGTCGGAGAACGCTGGGCAGTTCCTGCTTGATCTGGAAACGCGCGAGCGTGCCCGTACCGGCATCAGCAATCTGCGTGTCGAGTACAACAAGGTCCATGGCTTTTACATCGAAGTCACCAACGGACAAACCGACAAGGTTCCCGATGATTATCGCCGGCGCCAGACGCTGAAGAATGTCGAGCGCTATATCACGCCGGAATTAAAAGCATTTGAAGACAAGGCGCTCTCCGCGCAGGAAAGAGCTTTGGCGCGCGAGAAACATCTGTACGAACAAGTGCTGCAGCAACTGTCGCCTTTCATCAGCCAGTTGCAGACCGTCGCCCATGCGCTAGCGCAACTCGATGCGCTCAATGCCCTGGCACAGCATGCAGTCCGCTATAACTGGTGCGCCCCGCAACTGGTGGCGCAATCCTGCATACGCATAGAACAGGGCCGTCATCCGGTGGTTGAAACGTCGATAGAACGTTTCATTCCCAACGACTGCGAACTGGGCGACGACAAGCGTCTGCTCCTGATTACCGGTCCCAACATGGGGGGCAAGTCCACCTACATGCGCCAGGTCGCACTGATCACGCTGCTCGCCTACGTGGGCAGCTTCGTACCTGCCGCCAGTGCCACCATCGGCCCCATCGACCGCATCTTCACACGCATCGGCGCGGCTGATGACTTGGCCGGAGGACGTTCTACCTTCATGGTGGAAATGACGGAGTCGGCCGCCATTCTGAATGGCGCGACAGAACAGTCACTGGTCCTGATGGATGAAGTGGGCCGGGGTACGTCTACCTTCGACGGCCTCGCATTGGCCTGGGCCATCGCCCGTCATCTGCTCGAACACACACGCAGCTTCACGCTGTTTGCCACTCACTATTTTGAGCTGACGCAGTTGCCGGAGTCGCATCCGGGAGCGACGAACGTGCATCTGTCTGCCGTCGAACACAAGGACAGCATCGTGTTTCTGCATGCCGTCCAGCCCGGGCCGGCTTCGCAGAGTTATGGCTTGCAGGTAGCGCAACTGGCGGGCGTACCTGCGCCTGTCATTCGCGCTGCCCGCAAACACCTGGCGGCACTGGAAGCCCATTCCATTCAGAGCACGCCGCAATTCGACTTATTCAATACAGGCATGCTTCCTGCTGATGAAGAAGGGGAACCCGTATCTTCATCGGGACCGGACCATGCCGACCTGCTCGATGCCTTGCATGCGCTGGACCCTGATGCCTTGACACCACGCGAGGCCCTGGAGTCACTCTATCACCTGAAGCAACTATTAAAGGCCGAATGAAAAATTACGCAATCCGGCTGCTACTCTGCCTGCTTGCACTTTCCTCCTTGCCCGCCATGGCGCAGGAGGGTGCCTTTTCGTTTGGCGTGATTGCGAATGCCTTCAGATATGATGCGGATGAGGGCATGCTGCGACAGGCCTTGACTGCGACTTCCGACGGCAAGTTTTCATTCATTGTTGCCACCGGCGTGAAGACCAGCGATGAGCCCTGCAGCGATGAGTTGTATATGCAGCGCAAGGCGCTTTACGACAAAGCCGGTCAGCGCGTAATCCTGACGCTGGGCGCCCATGACTGGGCAGAATGCAAGCGTAGTAATGGCGAATCGGCGGCCATTGAACGCTTGCAGCGAGTCAGGGATATTTATTTTAACGATCCGCTTGTATTGAATAACAAGCGCATTACAGTCTTGCAGCAATCGAAGACAGAAAAATTCCGCAGCTACAGCGAAAATCTGCGCTGGCAGATCGGCCCGGTCTGGTTCGCCACCTTAAACCTGCCTGCCAACAACAATCACTAC
Organism: Pseudomonadota bacterium; assembly: GCA_023435945.1. GTDB lineage: Bacteria > Pseudomonadota > Gammaproteobacteria > Burkholderiales > Burkholderiaceae_D > JAEZLB01. The sequence continues at coordinate 4,927 of JAEZLB010000332.1, forward strand.
CTGAGTGCGGCAGGCCGCAACAATGAATTCGAAGACAGACTGGTTGCCAATCAGGATTGGCTGCAGCGCCTGTTTATTCAGGCCAAAGCCAGCAAGGCACAGGCCATCGTGGTGTTCTCGGAAGCCAACCCACTTGCCCGCCCCTCAGCCGGCTCCACTGACGATCAACAGCGCGACGGATATCTGGAAATTCGTCGGCAGCTGCTCAAACTAAGCCGCGACTTCAAAGGCAAGGTGCTCATCATTCACAACGGCAAGCCCTCGCGCGGCGCCAGCCTCCACAAGCTGAGCTGGCGCGGCAACGTGGGAGAAATGGGCATGCTAACCGGCTGGAGCAAAATTACCGTCAACCCGGCCTACCCCACCCTGTTCATCGCTGACCTGCAAGCCCTGAATAACTAAACAGCAAGGGCAAATTGCCTGGACAATTTGCCCTTAGCTTTATTGCACAGGGACGCTGCGGAACTGATCGCCGCCCTCCTCATCGTCATCGTGATGGTGATGACCATGAGGACCATGCACGTGACCATGGGCCACTTCTTCTTCGCTGGCTGCACGCACATCCTCCACGTCCAGCGTAAAACGCAAGGCGATTCCTGCCAGGGGATGATTACCGTCCAGCACCACCTTGTCGTCAGCAATATCCGTCACCGTAAAGATCACGGATTCCTGGGAATCACCGGCACCTTCAGGTACTCCCTCGAATTGCATGCCGATTTCCAGCGGCGAGGGCAGGCGATCACGCTGCTCAACCTTGATCAGTTCGGAATCGTATTCACCAAAGGCGTCCACAGGCTCGACTTGTATCGTCGTCTTAAAACCCTTTTCCTTGCCTTCCAGCGCCTCCTCAATTTTGGGCAAGGTATTGTGATAACCACCGTGCAAGTACACCATGGGCTCACGTCCTTCCTCGATCAGATTGCCCTGAGCGTCCGACAAACTGTAATGCACACTAACTACCGTATCCTTGGCAATCTTCATCATGAATCCTTTCACCTTCGTTGATATAAATAGTTTAGAGACTGTACCCCAGTCACCAGCGGCCTGTTTCTTGCCGCCATTCTCTGCCACGTTCTGACCACGACCACTATAATACGGCAATGGACAAGAAAACACTGCTGGGAGGTCTCACTCCCGCTCAATTTTTACGCGATTACTGGCACAAGAAGCCCCTGCTTATCCGCCAGGCCATTCCTGAATTCAAGGCCCTGTTATCAAGAGAAGCCCTCTTCGACATGGCTGCGCGTGAGGATGTCGAATCCCGCCTGATCACGCATTTCCGCCAGCAATGGCAACTGGAGAAAGGTCCGTTCCCTAAAGTTCCTTCCCCCGGCAAAAATGACTGGACGCTGCTGATTCAGGGCGTCAATCTCCATGACGATGCTGCTGATGCCTTGCTGCAGCAATTCCGCTTCCTCCCGGATGCCCGCCTGGATGATCTGATGATCAGCTATGCCACAACCAACGGTGGCGTTGGACCTCATTTCGACTCCTACGACGTTTTCCTGCTGCAAGCCCACGGCAAGCGACGCTGGCGCATCAGCGCCCAGAAGGACCTAAGCCTGGTGGATGGTTTGCCCTTAAAGATTCTTAAGAACTTCAAGCCGGAACAGGAATTTGTACTGGAGCCGGGAGACATGCTTTATCTGCCGCCACACTATGCGCACGATGGCATCGCCGAAGGGGAATGCATGACCTACTCCATAGGTTTCCGTGCCCCCTCCTACCAGGAGTTGGGCGAGGCCTTCCTGCATTTCATGATGGACAGCATAGACCTCAAAGGGCGTTATGCCGATCCTGACCTAACTCCCTCCCGATCACCCGCAGCCTTGAGCAGCAAGATGGTTGATCGGGTAATGAAGGAAATGGAGAAAGTGCGCTTCACGCGTAGCGATGTGATGCACTTCCTGGGCCAGTACCTCTCCGAGCCCAAGCCCAGTGTCTTTTTCGATTCTCCGCAAAAACAGTTTTCGCCCGCACAGTTTGAAAAACAGGTGCGCAAATTCGGCATCAGGTTGAATAAAAAAACCCGCATATTGCATTGCAACAAAACTTTATTCGTTAATGGCGAATCCTATGCGGTTCCCAGCGCCGACAAAAAGTTACTTGTCACTCTTGCTGATCATCGAAAACTGGAAGCGGATCAACTCACTAACGCCTCCAAGGATGTGCTGGAAACTTTCCATATCTGGTATGAAGATGGCTGGATAGAATTAAAAAAATAGCATTAACGACTTCTATTTCCCGTCACTAAAGAAGAAAAACCGATATGGCTGCAACACTCATAGAAGTCATGAATTCAGAAAAATAAAACGCCTTCCTTACTTTTTCTTTCAAACTTCCTTAAGTAAACACAGAAATTTAAAGTTTGTGTTGTGCAATATTTTAAATAAACAGTTATAATTTTTGGCTAGGAAGATTCATGAAAATCACCCTGTTGCAGCGCAACATAAAAAGGGGTGAAAATGGACTCCCTATATAAGAAAAAATGGTCTGCCGTTTGTAATTTCTCTGAAAAACTAAAAAGGACTGTAAATGAAAAAGTCTCTGTTGATCGCATCGTTGCTGGCTGCTGTTCTCGCTGCTTGCGGACAAAAAGAAGAAGCTCCTGCTGCTCCCGCTGTTGAAGCACCTGCTGCTGAAGCTCCTGCCGCTGAAGCACCGGCTGTTGAAGCGCCTGTTGCTACCGAAGCTCCTGCTGCTGAAGCGCCTGCCGCTACCGAAGCTGCTGCTGACGCCAGCGCAGCTCCTGCAAATCCGCAGTAATGCAAGCAGTCGCCAAATGGCAAAAAGCCGGCTTCTAGCCGGCTTTTCTTTTTAGTGCGATAAAAACTTCGCTTTTCGTATTTACAATTCTATCCAGTCAAATCCGGATTGCTGGCAGGCCAGCATGGCCTGTACATCGGAGTTTTTCAGACCTTTCTTCAAGGCTGCTGCCGCCAAAGCCGGTGTGTTGTTATGCTGGCTAAGATGAGCACCTATCAGTTTACGCAAGCGACTCTGATCAATGGCTGCGAGGATTTCCGCAGCCGCCTCGTTGGACAGATGCCCCAGCGGTCCGCCGACACGCTGCTTCAGTGAAAGCGGATAGTGCGACTGCGCCAGCATTTCCGCATCGTGATTGCATTCCAACAGCAGGGCATTACAACCACTCAAGGTGGTAATCATGTGCGGCGTCGCATGCCCCGCATCGGTCAGTACACCCAGCGTGAAATGTCCATCGCGAGCGAGATACTGCACCGGCTCGCGCGCATCATGGGGAACGGTATAGGGAAGAAATTCAAGATCCCCGATGGCAAATGCGTCGCCATCGCGGCACATATGAAGCGCCACGCCTTCGCTTTTTTCCTTCACCGCCTGCCAGGTTCCATAACTGAGCCAGACTGGAATGCGGTGACGGCGCGCGAACTTAAAGACGCCACCCACATGATCATGATGCTCATGGGTGACGATGATGCCCTGCAAAGAGGAAGGAGAAAGTCCGCTGCGCGCCAAGCGCGCTTCGGTTTCACGCAGGCCGAAACCACAGTCGAGCATGACGGTGGTTTGCGTACTGCCTGACGATGTCGAAATCAGCAAGGCATTGCCTTCGCTACCGCTACCGAGACTGGCAAACCTCACTGATCTGTCCTGCTT
>JAEZLB010000335.1 GCA_023435945.1 Pseudomonadota bacterium
CGACGAAAACAAACTCGTCTTCTGCCTGGCCAGCCACCTTGATGCGCACGGCACCTGGGCGGATACGGGTGATCAGCGGAGTGTGCTTGGGATAGATACCCAGTTCACCCGACTCACCTGGCAAGGCGACGAATTCGGCTTCACCGGAGAAGATGGACTCTTCGGCGGAAACCACGTCGACTCGAATTGTGTTTGCCATGTTAGGACCTTTTCTCGTTCATCGAAAAAGCGACCGGCGGTGTCACCTGCGTGATGCCGCCGGTAGAGAATTACATCTTCTTGGCTTTTTCGATGGCTTCGTCGATGGTGCCGACCATGTAGAACGCCTGCTCTGGCAGGTGATCCAGTTCGCCGGATGCAATCATCTTGAAGCCGCGGATCGTTTCGGACAGCGGAACGTATTTGCCAGGAGAACCGGTAAACACTTCAGCTACGTGGAACGGCTGGGACAGGAAACGTTGCATCTTACGAGCACGTGCCACCACCAGTTTGTCTTCTGGTGCCAGTTCGTCCATACCCAGAATCGCGATAATGTCACGCAATTCTTTGTAGCGTTGCAGCGTACCTTGAACAGCACGTGCGGTGTCGTAGTGATCGGCACCCACCACGTTCGGATCCAATTGACGCGAGGTCGAATCCAGCGGATCCACTGCAGGGTAGATACCCAGTGCAGCGATGTCACGGGACAGAACCACGGTGGAGTCCAAGTGAGCAAAGGTGGTTGCAGGAGACGGGTCGGTCAAGTCATCCGCAGGGACGTAGACGGCCTGGATCGAAGTAATCGAACCCACTTTGGTCGAGGTAATACGTTCTTGCAGGCGGCCCATTTCTTCGGCCAGCGTAGGCTGATAACCCACCGCGGAAGGCATACGGCCCAGCAGTGCGGACACTTCGGTACCGGCCAGCGTGTAACGGTAGATGTTATCCACGAAGAACAGAACGTCACGGCCTTCGTCACGGAAGGATTCCGCGATGGTCAGACCGGTCAGCGCCACGCGCAGACGGTTACCCGGCGGTTCATTCATCTGACCGTACACCATCGCAACTTTGGAGTTGCCGAGGTTTTCCAGGTCAACGACTTTGGAGTCCGCCATCTCGTGGTAGAAGTCGTTACCCTCACGAGTACGTTCACCCACGCCGGCAAACACGGACAGACCCGAGTGAGCTTTAGCGATGTTATTAATCAGTTCCATCATGTTCACGGTCTTACCCACACCTGCACAGCCGAACAGACCAACTTTACCGCCTTTAGCGAACGGGCAAACCAGGTCAATAACTTTAATACCGGTTTCCAGCAGTTCGGTGGAGGGGGACAGTTCGTCGTAAGCGGGCGCTTTACGGTGGATCGACGCGGTGTGGGTTTGATCGACTGGACCACGTTCGTCGATCGGGTTACCCAGCACGTCCATGATGCGGCCCAGCGTTGCATGGCCAACCGGTACGGTGATCGGCGCGCCAGTATTTTGCACCATCATGCCGCGACGCAGACCTTCGGAGGAGCCCAGCGCAATGGTACGGACTACGCCGTCGCCCAGCTGCTGCTGAACTTCCAGGGTCAGTTCGGAGCCATCCATTTTCAACGCATCGTATACCTTGGGCATTGCGTTGCGCGGAAACTCAACGTCCACCACGGCGCCGATACACTGAACGATTTTGCCATCAGCCATTTTCGTTCCTTCAATATATAAAATTTAATTCAATAATCCGTGGGACGGTTCGCGACTCAGGTCGCAAACCAGTCCTGCTATCTTTATACCGCTGCCGCACCGGCAACGATTTCAGACAGCTCCTTGGTGATCGCAGCTTGACGGGTCTTGTTGTACACCAGCTTCAGTTCGGAGATCAACGTACCTGCGTTATCCGAAGCGGCCTTCATCGCGACCATGCGAGCCGATTGCTCAGACGCCATGTTCTCCGCCACTGACTGATAAATCAGCGCTTCGATATAGCGAACCAGCAGTTCATCAATCACGCTTTGTGCATCGGGTTCATAGATGTAATCCCACTGATGCACGCCGTCCTGCACTTGCAGATGGTCTGCAGCGAGCGGCAGAAGCTGGTCCAGTGTTGCGACCTGCTTCATGGTGTTGATGAACTTGGTGTACACCACGTACACGGCGTCCAGCTGGCCTTCCTGGTAAGCGTCGAGCAGGACCTTGACCGGCCCGATCAGCTTTTCCAGGTGCGGCGTATCGCCCAGTTGCACAACCTGCGATACCACTTTCGCACCAATACGGTTCAGGAACGAAGCGCCCTTGTTGCCGATGGCGACCACTTCTGCGCTGATACCTTGTGCTTCCAGTTCGCGCAGCTTGTTGGTCACGGCACGCAAGGAGTTGGTGTTCATGCCGCCGCACAGACCTTTATCGGTCGTGATGACGATCAAGCCCACCTTCTTCGCGCCCTCCTGTTTCACCAGGAACGGATGCGTGTACTCAGGATTCGCCTGGGCAAGATTGGAGGCGATCGTACGAATCTTGTCACTGTAGGGACGGGCGGACTGCATCCGGTCCTGCGCCTTGCGCATTTTGGATGCAGCGACCATTTCCATCGCCTTGGTGATCTTCTTCGTGCTTTCTACGCTCTTGATCTTGCCGCGTATCTCTTTACCTACTGCCATGAGTTTTACCCCTTCAGCTTCGGCTTAAAACGACTTCTTGAAGTCAGCAATCGCAGCAGCCAGTTGTGCTTCGTCGTCCTTGTCGAGCGCCTTGGTGTCTTCGATCTTCTGCAGCAGTGCAGCGTGGCTGGTCTTCATGAAATTATGCAGACCGGCTTCGAAAGGCAGCACGCGCTTGACTTCCAGATCGTCCAGATAACCCTTGTTCACTGCGAACAGCGATACAGCCATCAGCGAAATCGGCAGCGGCGAGTATTGAGGCTGTTTCAGCAGCTCGGTCACGCGTGCACCGCGGTCCAGCTGTTTGCGGGTTGCGTCATCCAGGTCGGATGCAAACTGTGCAAACGCAGCCAGTTCACGATACTGTGCCAAGTCGGTACGGATACCACCGGACAGGTTTTTGATAACCTTGGTCTGAGCAGCGCCACCAACGCGGGACACCGAGATACCTGCGTTAATGGCAGGACGGATACCGGAGTTAAACAGCGAGGTTTCCAGGAAGATCTGACCGTCGGTAATCGAAATCACGTTGGTCGGAACGAATGCGGACACGTCACCGGCTTGCGTTTCAATGATAGGCAGTGCGGTCAGGGAACCGGTTTTGCCTTTCACTTCACCTTTGGTGAAGGCTTCAACGTAGTCGGGGTTCACGCGTGCTGCGCGTTCCAGCAGACGGCTATGGAGATAGAACACGTCGCCAGGGAATGCTTCACGGCCTGGTGGACGGCGCAGCAGCAGGGAAACCTGACGGTATGCCACAGCTTGCTTGGACAGATCGTCATAAACGATCAGTGCGTCTTCACCGCGATCGCGGAAGTATTCGCCCATTGCGCAACCGGAGTAAGCCGAGATGTATTGCATAGCGGCGGATTCGGAAGCGGAAGCAGCAACAACGATCGTGTATTCCATTGCGCCGTGCTCTTCCAGAGCGCGAACGATGTTTTTGATGGTCGATGCTTTTTGGCCGATCGCGACGTAGATACACGTCATGTTGTGGCCTTTTTGATTGATGATCGCGTCGATAGCAACGGTGGATTTACCGGTTTGACGGTCACCAATGATCAATTCACGCTGACCACGACCGATAGGCACCATGGCGTCAATAGCCTTGATACCGGTTTGCATCGGTTGGGAAACGGATTGGCGAGCGATAACGCCGGGAGCGATCTTTTCGATCGGCGAGGTCAGCTTGGCATTGACCGGGCCTTTGCCATCGATGGGCTGACCCAGTGCGTTGACCACACGGCCACGCAGTTCAGGACCAACCGGCACTTCCAGCACGCGACCAGTGGTTTTCACGGTGTCGCCTTCGGAAATGTGCTCGTAGTCACCCAGAATAACAGCACCTACGGAATCACGTTCCAGGTTCAATGCCAGACCGAAGGTGTTGCCCGGGAATTCCAGCATTTCACCTTGCATTGCGTCGGACAAACCATGCACGCGGCAGATGCCGTCGGTCACCGAGATGACCGTGCCTTGGTTGCGAATCTCAGCACTTTCGCCGAGCCCTTTAATCCGGCTCTGGATCAGTTCGCTGATTTCAGACGGGTTGAGTTGCATACTAACTCCTAAAATTTTTCTTACGCTTGAGGGCTCATGCTACCGAGCGCCAGGCTCAGGCAGTTAAAGCGACATGCATCTTTTGCAGCTTGGCGCGCACGGACGTGTCGAGCACTTCATCGCCAACCACTACGCGCACACCGCCGATCAGTGAAGGATCTACGGTGACAACGGAAGGATTCAGCTTGCAGCCGAATTTCTTTTCCAGCGTAGCAATCAGGTCTTTCCGCTGAGCGTCGGTGAGTTCAAATGCGCTGGTAATTTCCGCATCGGCAGCGCCTTCATCCGCATTCTTCAGTTCATGAAACTGCACTGCGATTTCCGGCAACAACGCTACGCGGTTGTTATCAACCAGCGTAGCGATGAAGTTCCGGGCTTCGGCAGGAACCGGAGATTTGAGCGCGGCAAGCAGGATATCGGCTAACTGCTGATCCGACACCTTTGGATTGCCGGCCAGCGCCTGCAGTTCAGGATGTGCCGCAACTTGTGCCATTTCGGAAACCAGACCAGACCAAGCCGACACATCGCCAGACTTGGCTACCTGGTACAGCGCCTGTGCATAAGGGCGGGCAATCGTTGCGAGTTCAGCCATGATTACAGCTCTGCCTTCAATTGGTTCAACAAATCGGCATGGACAGCCGGATTCACTTCGCGCTTCAGGATCTGCTCTGCACCCTTGACCGCGATAGTCGCGACCTGGTCACGCAGTTGATCACGTGCACGTGTTACTTGCTGTTCAGCGTCAGCCTTGGCTGCGTCGATGATGCGGGCAGCTTCTGCAGCAGCAGCAGCTTTAGCTTCTTCAACGATGGCTTGAGCGCGTTTTTCAGCATCGGCGATACGCTTTTGGCTTTCGTCGCGCGCAGCAGACAGTTCAGACTGAATGCGCTTTTCGGCTGCAGCCATTTCTGCCTTGCTACGGTCGGCAGCGGCCAGGCCTTCCGTGATCTTCTGGGCGCGCTCATCGAGCGCTTTCATCAGTGGCGGCCACACGAATTTCATCGTGAACCAGCACAGGACGAAGAAGACCACGAACTGCGCAAACAAAGTTGCATTTAAGTTCATGGCGTTTTCCTTCTCAGAATAACGAGTGCCGAACCAGTCGGTTCGGCAATTGAGAATCGGCTACGCTGAATTAACCAGCAACGAAGGGGTTTGCGAATGCGAACAGCAGAGCAACACCAACACCGATCAGGAATGCCGCGTCGATCAGACCGGCCAGAACGAACATCTTGGTTTGCAAGGAGTTCATCAGTTCAGGCTGGCGAGCGGAGGCTTCCAGATACTTGCCGCCCATGATAGCGATACCGATAGAAGCGCCGATAGCGCCCAGACCGATGATAAAGCCGCAAGCCAAAGCTACAAATGCGATGTCAGACATGACAATTCCCTCAAAGTTAAAGTTGAAAACAAAAAATCAGAAACGAATTACGGTACTGCTAAAGCCGAGTCTTAGTGAGCCTCGTGTGCCTGTCCGATATACACAAGCGTCAACATCATGAAAATGAATGCTTGCAGCAAGATAATCAGGATGTGGAAAATTGCCCATATCGAACCGGCGATGACGTGCCCAACAAAACCGAAGACGGTAGCCATTGAGCCGAGCAAGGCGATCAGCAAGAAGATCAGTTCGCCTGCATACATGTTGCCCCAGAGTCGCATTGCGAGCGAAACAGTTCTGGCGACATATTCGATCAGATTCAGGAGCAGATTGAACGGTGCCATCCACGGGCCGAACGGAGCGGCAAACCATTCGTGGATCCAGCCACCCAGGCCCTTGATCTTGATGTTGTAGTAGAACACCAGCGCGAGTACGCCCAAAGCAATGCCCAAGGTGCCGTTCAGATCGGCAGTCGGCACAACGCGGTGATACGGGAAGATATGTTCAATGCCCAGATAGTGGAAGGTCTGCGCAAACAGGTCGACTGGCAACAAATCCAGCGCATTCATCAACGCCACCCAGACGAAAACGGTCAGTGCAACCGGTGCGATGAAGTCGCGGTTGCCATGAACGATGGACTTGGACTGCTCTTCCACCATTTCAACCACGATTTCAACCAGTGCCTGGAAGCGCCCTGGTACGCCGGACGTTGCCTTGCGTGCTGCCTTGTACATGAAGTAACAACCGATCACGCCCATCAGCACGGACCAGAATACCGTGTCGTAATTAATGATGGAGAAATCGACTACTGCTTTTTGATAGCCATTTGCGAGGTGGCCCAGATGGTGGGTGATGTATTCTGGCGCGGTGAGAGCGCCGTCTGCGGTGGATGCCATATCAGTGTCGTATCAGTAAGATTATGTAACTCTTCAGCGCCACGACGAACCCGGCAATCAATGCGCCCCAGCTCAAGTCGCGGTACATCCAGACCACTGCTCCCAGCATCGCAATGGTCACTGCAATCTTTAAAAATTCTCCGACGAAAAAAGTCGTCGGACTTATGC
>JAEZLB010000355.1 GCA_023435945.1 Pseudomonadota bacterium
CTCCAGGATGATGACAAGGTGACTGACGATCAGAAACCTGATTGAGTCATATCCTGTGCGCCTGCTCCATTTCCCGTCGCGGTGCGAAGGCTGCGAAATCCCAGGCCGGTTTTTTATCGTGCCTGAATATCACGCGTTATCCGATATCTCTTAATCCCGCGCTGACTTGGAAAGGGCGAGTCACGCCGGTTTTTATGCAGGGGGCACTGCCATGATTTTGCGCCAGTCATTGCATAAAACCATATCACGATATTCGACGCCTTAATAAGAAGGCGGGTAATTTGTCAATTCCCTTCCCGGTCAATTATTGACTTGGATCATTTTGATTCAAGTCAAAGTATTTTGACTTCCCGATACTTACTCTAGCGTCATTGTGTTAGACCCTGGAGATCTTACGTGGATACTGCGCTGAACTATAACTACAAGGTGGTCAGGCAATTCGCCATTGCCACTGTGGTATGGGGAGTGGTCGGTATGCTGGTTGGCGTGTTTATCGCTGCGCAGCTTGCCTGGCCTGCCTTGAATTTTGATGTGCCCTGGCTGAGTTACGGCCGTTTGCGGCCCCTGCATACTAATGCCGTCATTTTTGCATTCGGCGGTTGTGCGCTGTTTGCGACCTCTTATTATGTCGTGCAGCGTACGTCGCAGGTAAGACTTTTCTCCGACAAGCTCGCTGCCTTCACCTTCTGGGGCTGGCAAGCCGTTATCGTTGCCGCAGCCATCAGCCTGCCGCTGGGTTACACCTCGGGCAAGGAGTACGCCGAGCTTGAGTGGCCCATTGACATCCTGATCGCCCTGGTCTGGGTGGCCTATGCAGCGGTGTTCTTCGGTACGATCATCAAGCGCAAGGTGCAGCACATCTATGTGGCGAACTGGTTCTATGGCGCCTTCATCCTGGCCGTCGCCTTGCTGCATATTGTTAATAGTGCGGCGATTCCCGTCTCTCCGCTGAAGTCCTACTCCGCTTATGCCGGTGTGCAGGATGCGATGATTCAGTGGTGGTATGGCCATAATGCCGTGGGCTTCTTCCTGACCGCCGGCTTCCTGGGCATGATGTACTACTTCATTCCCAAGCAGGTCGATCGACCCGTGTATTCGTATCGCCTGTCCATCGTCCACTTCTGGTCGCTGATCTTCACCTACATGTGGGCCGGTCCGCACCACCTGCACTACACCGCGCTGCCTGACTGGACGCAATCTCTGGGCATGGTGTTCTCGCTGATCCTGCTGGCGCCTTCCTGGGGCGGCATGATCAACGGCGCGATGACGCTGTCTGGTGCCTGGGATAAGCTGCGCACCGATCCTATCCTGAAGTTCCTGGTGGTGTCGCTGGCGTTCTACGGCATGGCGACCTTCGAGGGCTCGATGATGTCCATCAAGACCGTGAATTCCCTGTCGCACTACACCGACTGGACCGTGGGTCACGTGCATTCCGGTGCGTTGGGCTGGGTTGGCTTCATCACCATGGGCTCGATCTACTACCTGGTGCCACGCCTGTTCGGCAAATCGCAGATGTGGAGCACCCAATTGATCGAAACCCACTTCTGGGTCGCAACGATTGGTGTGGTGTTCTATATCGCTTCCATGTGGATTGCCGGTGTCATGCAGGGCCTGATGTGGCGTGCAGTGAATGATGACGGCACGCTGACCTACACCTTCGTTGAATCGGTCAAGGCGACTTATCCCTATTACGTGATTCGCTTCGCAGGCGGCGCTCTGTACCTGGCTGGCATGTTGATGATGGCCTGGAATGTATTCATGACCATGCGCGGCGGCAAGAAGGTGGAAGCACCTATCCCCGCACTCGCACCGGCTCATGCCTGATTCAAGGAAACAAGATGAAAAAGCTTACGCATGATCTGATTGAAAAAAGCCCCTGGCTGATGATAGGCCTGGTGGTGCTGGTTATCAGCATAGGCGGCCTGGTAGAAATCGTGCCGCTGTTCTTCCAGAAGACCACGACTGAAGCGGTGGAGGGGCTGAAGCCATATTCGCCGCTGCGTCTTGCAGGCCGTGACGTGTATGTGCGTGAAGGCTGCTACAACTGCCACTCGCAGATGGTCCGTCCGTTCCGTTCCGAGACCGAGCGTTACGGCCCTTACTCGGTAGCTGGCGAGTTCGTGTACGACCATCCTTTCCAGTGGGGTTCCAAGCGTACCGGCCCCGATCTGGCACGCGTGGGTGGCCGCTACAGCGATGAGTGGCATCGTGTGCACCTGGAAAATCCGCGTGACGTGGTGCCGGAATCGAATATGCCAGCTTACCCGTGGCTGTCGAAGAACCAGCTCGATCCATCGCTGATCAGCCCCAAGATGCGCGCATTGAAGACCCTGGGCCATCCTTATACGGAAGAGGAAATTGCAGCTGCGCCGGCCGAGCTGCAAGGCAAGACCGAGATGGACGCATTGATCGCCTATCTGCAGGGCCTGGGTACCCACATTAAGGCAAAGAGATAATCATGGGAATCGATACTATCCTGTCCGACGCACGCAGCCTGATTACGCTGCTGAGCTTTCTGACTTTCATCGGCATCATGTGGTGGACCTATGTCCGCCACAAGCCTGAAGATTTCGACCAGGCAGCCAACCTGCCGTTTGCCGATACGTTGTCGCACGAAGAGGAGGGCAAGCATCATGGCTGATTTCACCAATGCCTTCTGGGACCACTACATTACGGTCCTGACCGTTATCGGTATCGCCGGCTGCGGCGTGCTGTTATGGGCGCAATCAAAGATCAAGGTCAAGATCGATCCTGATGAAAAAGACACCTCAAAGATACCGACCACCGGCCATACCTGGGACGGAGATCTGACGGAGTACAACTATCCGTTGCCGCGCTGGTGGATGTGGATGTTCTACATCTCCATCATTTTCGGTGTCGCTTACCTCGTTCTGTTCCCGGGCCTGGGTGCGTTCAAAGGCCAGTTGGAATGGAACTCGGCCAAGCGCTATGAACAGGAAGTGGTGCAGGCCAATGCACAGTATGGCCCCTTGTTCGAGAAATACCTGAGCCAGGACATTCCTACCGTGGCGGCTGATCCTCAGGCACATGTCATCGGCGAACGCCTGTTCATGAATAATTGCGCGCAATGTCACGGTTCCGATGCACGCGGCAGTCGCGGATTCCCTAACCTGGCCGACAAGGATTGGTTGTATGGCGGTACACCGGAAGCGATCAAGACTTCCATCATGAAGGGGCGCAATGGTGTGATGCCGCCGATGGAAGCCATCATTGGTGCCAAAGAAGTGGAGAACGTCACGCACTATGTGCGCAGCCTGTCAGGCGCGACGGTCGACCCCATCAAGGCTTCCCTGGGCAAGGCTTCGTACTCGGCCTGTGTCGCCTGCCACGGTGCCGATGGCAGCGGCAATCAAATGCTGGGCGCGCCCAACCTGCGTGATCGCATCTGGCTGCATGGCGGCGATGTGAACAGTGTGATGAAATCCGTGCGAGAAGGCCGTAACAATGTGATGCCGCCGTTCGGGGACATACTGGGTGAAGCGAAAGCCCATGTCGTCGCTGCTTATGTATGGAGTTTGTCCAATACCATCAATCAGGTGCCGGAAAAATAAGCAGCCCAAGCAGCTGACTGTCTGAGCAGTAGCAGCAGGCAGTCAGCATAAGCAGTAAGTAACTAGTAGTGCGGTAACAACCAGGTAAACAGAAGCATGAAGCCGGTCGATAAGGAAGCTCCTACCATTGCAGTTATCTCGATGTATGAGAAACGGCAGGAAATTTATCCACGTGAGGTATCGGGGCGGTTTGCCAAGTGGCGCTGGGTCTTCGTGTGGTTGACCCAGCTTTTCTTTTACTGTGTGCCATGGATGACATGGAATGACAGGCAGGCCGTGCTGTTCGACCTGGTGTCGCGCAAGTTCTATATCTTCGGCCTGGTTTTCCTGCCGCACGATTTCATCTACCTGACAGTGTTGCTTATTATTTCAGCACTGTCATTGTTTCTGTTTACCGCTGTTGCCGGACGCTTGTGGTGCGGCTACAGTTGCCCGCAGACGGTTTATACCGAAATTTTCCTCTGGATAGAACGCAAGTTCGAGGGAACGCGCAGTGCGCGCATGCGCCTGGACAAGCAGCCCTGGAATGCCGAGAAGATCCTCAGAAAAGGCGGCAAACATCTTGCCTGGGGTACGCTGGCACTCTGGACGGGTTTCACCTTTGTCGGCTATTTCACGCCCATTCTGGTGCTGACAGATGAAGTGTTGACTTTCACGCTGGGCCCGTGGGAGAGCTTCTGGATCCTGTTCTACGGTTTCGCCACCTATGGCAATGCAGGCTGGCTGCGCGAGCAGGTTTGCCGCTACATGTGTCCCTATGCGCGTTTCCAGAGCGTGATGCTGGATAAGGATTCGATGATCATCACTTATGACCGGCAGCGCGGTGAACCGCGCGGCGCGCACGTCAAAGGGAAAGACGATGCGGGCAAGGGGGCTTGCATCGATTGCAGTATGTGCGTTCAGGTCTGCCCGACCGGCATCGATATACGTAATGGCCTGCAGTTCGACTGCATAGGATGTGCTGCCTGCATCGACGCCTGTGACATGGTGATGGACAAGGTGGGGGCGCCGCGTGGTCTGGTTCGTTATTCCACCGAAAATGCGATGGCGAAGGGGTGGTCCTTTGCCGAAATAAGAAAACGCATCCTCCGTCCGCCTATCCTGATCTATACAGTGATCCTCTGGGTCATCATCGCCGCATTTACGACTTCGCTTTCCATGCGGGTGCCGGTCAAGATGGAAGTAGTGCGTGACCGGGCCGTGATGGGGCGGGAGGCAGATGACGGCATGCTGGAAAATGTTTATCGCATCCAGATCATGAATACCGATGAGAAGCTGCACGTGTACAGGCTGGATGTGTCGGGCATGGATACTATCTCGCTTCTGCCTGATGAGGAGATTGCGGTCGATGCGGTCAGTGCGCGCACCATTCCTGTCACGGTACGCGTTGCATGGGGATCAGGGCAGCCTGGTTCGAATGAGATCGTGTTCGAGCTGCGTTCCATCACTGATGAGAGCGTAACCTTGAGGCAGAAGGCAGCCTATTATCTGCCGGCACAATAAGCGAATACTGAAAGATCAACATGAATGCGAGTATTGCTATGACGACGAAGGACATCAAGCCCTGGTACAAGTACCGCTGGCCCTGGTTGCTGATGCTGGGGCCTGCCATCGTGGTGGCTGCCTGCATCCATATCACCTGGGTGTCATTGCAGGCAGAGGATGCTCTGGTGGTGGATGATTATTACAAGCAGGGCAAGGCGATTAATCAGGATTTGCGGCGGGACCGGGTGGCTGCGGAACTGGGCCTGCAACTGGACATGGAGTTCGTCGCAGAGAGCAAACGCTTGCAGGGCAAGGTCAGCGGCATGATGGAAAGCGCTGGCGATGACATGACCATACGCCTGGTCCATCCTACACGCCCCGATCATGACATGATGTTGAATGTGCACGTCGCTACTGATGGCGGTTTCGCGGTCGATCTGCCGGCGCTGGAACATACGCGTTGGCGCGTACAGGTGGAAGGGCAGGAAAGAGCATGGCGCTTGCACGGCGAGTGGCGTTGGCCGGATCAGGGAAGTATTCGTCTGCAGCCGATAGTCAATCCTGTGTAACAGGGGCCGGGGGGCAAAAAGGGGCGCCATGATTGGTTGCCCCTTTTTGTTGTTATGCCGACTGATATATCTGCCGCCTGTAACGGCTGACAATGAGAGCGTTCAGCTACAGCTCTGCGTACCGGACGCAACCGCTTTCAGGGTGGGCAGGTCAATGATCTCCAGATCGCGGTTGCTTACCTTGATCAGGCCCTGCTTCTTGAATTTGCTGAGCAGGCGGCTGATGCTTTCTATAGTCAGTCCCAGATAGTTGCCAATTTCTTCGCGGCCCATGCGTAGCTGAAATTGCGTGGACGAATAGCCGCGTATCGCATAACGCGACGACAGGTTGGCCAGGAAGGCGGCAAACCGCTGCTCTGCGCGCATGCTGCCCAGCAGCAGCATTACACTCTGTTCTCGTGTGATTTCCTGACTCATCATGCGGTGAAAATGCCGCAGCAAGGTAGGCATGTCGCTGAAAAGGTCCTGCAATCGCGCAAACGGAATCTCGCACACTTCACTGTCTTCCAGGGCTACAGCATGGCATTGATGGCGTTCGGTACTGATCGCATCCATGCCCAGTAATTCACCGGCCATCTGAAAGCCGGTGATTTGCTGATTGCCATCCGGAGTGATATGGAAGGTCTTGAAATGGCCCAGACGAATTGCGTACAGATTGGTGAAACTGTCGCCCACCCGATACAACGTGCCCTCCTTAGGAATGCGGCGACGGCGTCCAATGATCTGGTCTAACCGGTTCATATCGCCTTCATCCAATCCCATAGGCAGACACAATTCATGCATGCTGCAGGCCGAACAGCGTGTACGTAGGGTTTCCACGTCTAGAGCGCCGGAACAAGAAGGGAGGTCCTGCGTGAAGCTGATGGATTGGGTCATAAGCACATCATTAGGAGAGCACGAAAATGGTGCGAGCCAAGTGTATCCTAAACGAAGGCCGTTGTCCCCCTTACCCGCTCAGATCTTAGTGGAATTGCCTAACTGTTAATCAACGTGTTCCAGGTGCTGTGTCACGCACATTTGCGTGCCATTGACTCTACTATCGGTATAAATTTTGTATAGAGATAGGGATCGCACTTACGTCCGGCTTCATCGGAAAGAATTTCCATGATGCGGTGATGTCCCAGGGCCTGACGATAGGGGCGTGTGGTTGCCATCGCATCGTAGGCGTCGGCCAGCGCAATGATGCGCGATATCACGGGGATGGCTTCGCCCTGCAAGCCGTCCGGATAACCGGAGCCATTGAATGCTTCGTGATGATGACGAACGATAAGTCCGATCCGGTCAGCATCTTCCACGTCGATATGGCTCAGGATTTGCTGGCCTAGCGTGGTATGGCTTTGCATGATCTCCCATTCATCCGGCAAAAGGCGTCCCGGTTTCAGGAGAATGCTGTCTGGCACGCCTAGCTTGCCAATATCGTGCATCGCGGCAGATATGCGCAAGGTGTTCAGCTCGGTCTTGGACAGGCTGCATTGCCTTCCTAATTCAGTGGCCAGATAGATGACCCGGTTACTATGGGCATTGGTATAACTATCGCGAGCATTCAGCGCGACCATGAGTGTGCGTACTTGAGCGGCGAGGTCAGAGGGATATATTTCAGATTTAAGCATTCGAACATCATAGAAACTGCGTTCGACAGAGCCGCCACATTAGAGTCACGTATAACGGCTCCCCGATTAAGAGAGGTGAGGAGCCGATCTGTCATCCTGCAACAAAAAACAAACTGCGAAAACTATCACATCTTAACGTCTTGGGCTCCACGTGGATTCCAGTCATGACAATAAGCTGTGACTTTTATATGTACTGAGAACCGGGCTTATTCTCCTGATCTCAATTGACCATCACCCCACCACGACGGTGGGGGCCTTGTGTCCGTGCTGTCGCAGCATGTGCCGAGAAATGCACGCCTGCAGGCGATTCGAATCCATCCTGGAGCATACGCATCATCGTTTGTCCCGGAACGGGACGGCTGAAGAAGTAGCCTTGCATCGCATTGCAATTCTCACGCCTGAGCATATCGATCTGGTCCTGGGTTTCCACACCTTCGGCGACTACCTGATAGCCCATCGCGCGACCCATCGCAATGACGGCACGCACGATGGCTATGTTGTCTTCGCTGTCATTCAGGTCGGCGATGAAATGCCGGTCTATCTTCAAGGTATCGATCGGAAACTTGCGCAGGTAGGTGAGGCTGGAATAACCCGTGCCAAAATCGTCAATCGCAATATGCACACCCATATCGCGCAATTGCCTCAGTTTTTCGGCGATCTCATCCGGCGAATGCATCAGCATACTTTCCGTCAGCTCCAGTTCCAGCCATGCCGGATTGCAGCCGGTTTCCTGTAATGCGGAGCGCACCAGGGCAACCACATCTTCGCGCAGCTGTCGGGCCGACAGATTGACGGTAATGAACAACGGGCCGATACCCTGCTCATGCCACAAGGCAGCCTGCCGGCAGGCTTCCCGCAACACCCAGTCTCCTATCTGGACAATCAATCCGCTTTCTTCGGCAATAGGAATAAAAGTATCCGGTCCTATGGCGCTACCATCAGCCGGGTTCCAGCGGATCAGCGCTTCCGCACCGATCACCGAGCCGGAGTCGGTGCGCACCTGTGGCTGGAAATGCAGGATGAATTCCTGGTTATCCAGCGCATGGCGCAAACCGCTTTCTATCTTCAAGCGATTCATCAGGGCCTGATTCATGGCTTCCGAATAGAATTCGAAGGTATTCTTGCCCAGCTCCTTGGCGCGGTACATCGCGATGTCCGCATTGCGCAGCAGGGTTTCGCCGTTTTCGCCATCCTTCGGGAACACGCTGATACCTACGCTGGCCGTGGGCAGGAATTCCACATTCCTGATGGTGATTGGCTGTGCGATCGCCGTAAGCACCTTGCGTGCCACCGTTGCGACCTGTTCCTCACGCTCGATGTTGTGCAGCAGGATGACAAACTCATCTCCTCCTAAACGGGCGACCGTGTCGCTGCCGCGCAGCAGGGATTGCAGGCGTTGGCTGATTTCCTTCAGCATCTGGTCGCCTGCTTCGTGGCCCAGGCTGTCATTGACGTCCTTGAAACGGTCCAGGTCCAGGAACAACAGGGCGAGCTGGTGCTTGGTGCGCAAGGCAATCTGTGTTGCATAGTGCAGGCGGTCATGCAGCAGCACACGATTGGGCAGCGTGGTCAGTGCATCGTATTGCGCCATGCGCGCGAGCTCTTCCGCATGGTGTTTGCGCTCCGAGATATCTTCCAGCACCACGATGAAATAGCGTGCGGCATCCTGGTTGGCCTTGATACTAGACATCGAAAACTGGGTCCATACATAGTGGCCCAGCTTGTGGCGGTAGCGTTTTTCAATGGAGTAGGAGTCGGCCTCGCCGCGCAATACCTGTTGCAGCGGCTCGTGG
>JAEZLB010000362.1 GCA_023435945.1 Pseudomonadota bacterium
GGCCCGTACCCCGAGTCAGCGTCATGAATTCGCCCTGGAAGCCAATCAAACCGCGGGCGGGCATACGGTATTCCAGACGTACACGCCCTTTGCCATCCGGTTCCATGTTCAGCAGGTCGCCGCGACGACGGCCCAGTTCTTCCATCACGCCGCCCTGGTGGGTTTCTTCCACGTCAACGCTCAGCATTTCATAGGGCTCATGACGCACACCATCCACCATCTTGAATACCACCTGCGGACGGGAAACCGCCAGTTCAAAACCTTCACGACGCATGTTTTCGATCAGAATCGTCAGGTGCAGTTCGCCACGGCCCGATACTTCATAGGTCGAATCATCATCCTCGGACTGCTTCACACGCAGTGCCATGTTCGATTTCAGCTCACGCTCCAGACGGTCGCGAATCTGACGGGTCGTCACGAACTTGCCTTCACGGCCCGCCAGCGGCGACGTATTAACCATGAAATTCATGGTCAGAGTTGGTTCGTCCACTTTCAGCATAGGCAAGCCATTAGGCGCATCCACTGCGCAGATCGTCGTACCGATACCAATCTCTTCG
Organism: Pseudomonadota bacterium; assembly: GCA_023435945.1. Classification (GTDB taxonomy): domain Bacteria; phylum Pseudomonadota; class Gammaproteobacteria; order Burkholderiales; family Burkholderiaceae_D; genus JAEZLB01. Next base: position 558 of record JAEZLB010000362.1, read on the forward strand.
ATACCATTGATCAGAACGATGTCACCTGCCAGTGCTTCTTCAACCAGCACTCGATCCAGTCCTTTGAATTTCAGTACTTGATTAACACGTGCCTTGGTTGGCTTGTCGTCAGGACCGTTCATCCAGACCACATCCTGACCGCCCTTGATACGGCCGGACAAAATCCGGCCTACGCCGATCTTGCCGACATAAGACGAGTATTCGGTCGAGGTGATTTGCAACTGCAAAGGTGCGTCCGGATCATCTTCACGCGCGGGGACGTGCTCGAGGATTGCGTCGAACAACGGCTCCATGGTGCCGCTGCGCACGCTGGCATCAAGGCCAGCATAGCCGTTCAGGCCCGATGCATAAACAACAGGGAAGTCGAGCTGTTCTTCGGTCGCGCCCAACTTGTCGAACAGTTCGAAGGTTGCATTGATGGCCCAGTCAGGACGTGCGCCCGGACGGTCAATCTTGTTCAGAACAACGATAGGCTTCAGGCCCAGACCCAGCGCCTTGCGCGTCACGAAACGCGTTTGCGGCATGGGACCCTCCTGAGCGTCGACCAGCAACAACACGCTGTCCACCATCGACAACACACGTTCCACTTCGCCACCGAAGTCGGCATGGCCCGGCGTGTCAACGATATTAATGTGCGTGCCTTTGTACTCGACAGCGCAGTTCTTCGACAGGATGGTAATGCCGCGTTCTTTTTCGATGTCATTGGAGTCCATCACCCGCTCGTCGATCTGCTGGTTTTCACGGAAGGTGCCGGACTGACGCAGTAACTGGTCAACAAGGGTGGTTTTGCCATGATCGACGTGGGCGATGATGGCGATATTACGGATGGCGCGTTTGCTGGTATTTGACATGAGAACTCGAAAAAGAACGGGTGAAGAAAAGCCCGTTATTTTAACATGCCGTTTCTCTTCTTCAGAAGAGAAAGCTGTTGAATTTCAATGAGTTGCCGCCAAATTATTGAAAAACAGGAAATGCTGCGGTTCGTCTTTATACGGACTGCAATTCTTCATCGAAAAAGCGGGTGGAATACTGCGCTGAATACCGCGTAAATTTGCCTTACTCGTGCGACGCTGCCATCAGGCGCTCAGGGGCCAGTACCCCGTGCGCCTGCCAGTTGGCCGTTCCCAGCAGGGCGCCGGTGCTCAGGCGATAGACGCGTACGCGCCCGGGCGCACCCGGCACCATGATCCCCTCCTTGTCCGGCACCAGGCGCTGGCCCTGTGAAAAACGGTCAGCCAATACATCCGGCAACGCCACCGCCTCGAAGGTTGATAGCAAAGCATCGACCGGAGCCAGAGCCTGGCTACGCACCTCGTCAGGTAATTCCGACAAGGTTTCCAGGGTAATGGCGCGATCCAGGGAAAGCTGCCCTACTTGCGTACGCCGCAGGAAGTTCAGATGAGCGCCGCAGCCAAGCGCCGCGCCGATATCTTCGCCCAGCACGCGCACATAGGTTCCCTTGCTGCAGGTCACTCTCAACCTGAGGTAAGGCGCTTCATAAGCCAGCATTTCCAGCGCATGAATAGTGACATCGCGGGCTTCCCGCTCCAGCGTAATGCCGGCGCGCGCATATTCGTACAAAGGTTTGCCATCGCGTTTTAACGCGGAATACATGGGAGGCACCTGGCGTATGGGGCCACGAAAGCGTGCCAGCACGGCTTCGATCTCCAGCAGGCTGACATTCACCGGCGACTCCGCCAGCAACTCGCCTTCCGTGTCACCGGTCGTGGTCGTGCGCCCCAGGTGCAGCACGGTTTCGTAAGTCTTGTCAGCTTCGAGCAAGTCTTGTGCGAACTTGGTTGCCTCCCCAAAACACAGGGGCAACAGTCCGGTGGCAAAGGGATCGAGCGTGCCGGTATGGCCCGCTTTCTGGGCATTGAGCAGGCGCTTGGCCTTGATCAGCACATCATTACTGCTGGCACCGGCGTGCTTGTCGAGCAGCAGCACGCCATGCACGGGCACACGCTGCCGTTTGGGCGGATTGTTCGCCATGAAAAATCTTCAGAAACGTGAAAAGCAGAGATCAATTCTCGTCAGAATCGGCGGCACGCGTACGATTGGCCTCTTCGATCAACTTGGACAATTCCATGCCTCTTGCCGTCGAATTGTCATGCACAAAATGCAATTCCGGAATGGTATGGATGGTCAAACGGCGACCGAGATGGCCGCGCAGGAAACGGGAGGCCGCTTTTAAGCCTTGCAGCGTTTTCTGCACCGTATCCGGATCATCCACCAGCGTGGTGAAAAAAATCTTTGCATGTGCATAATCAGGCGTGACCTGTACTTCGGTCAGCGTAATCATGCCTACACGAGGATCTTTCAATTCCATCGCGATGATTTCCGCCAAGTCGCGCTGGATCTGGTCGGCTACCCGCAAGCCGCGGGCAGGAATCGATTTACTGTGTCTGGCCATTTCTTCTCACTTCAAATGACTTGCCCGGCAAAACCTCCGCCGGGCAAGAGAGTGTCATGAACGCACGCGTAATTACAGCGTGCGGGCCACTTCCTGGACTTCGAACACTTCGAGCTGATCGCCTTCCTTGATGTCGTTATTATTCTTCAGCGACAAGCCGCATTCAAAGCCAGCCTTCACTTCTTTCACGTCATCTTTGAAGCGTTTCAGCGAATCGAGTTCGCCAGTCCAGATCACGACGTTGTCGCGCAGCAGGCGTACCGATGCACCGCGTTTCACTACACCTTCTAGTACATAGCAACCCGCAATCGCGCCGACCTTGCTGACCATGAACACCTGGCGAATCTCGACCAGACCCAATGCCTGTTCGCGTTTCTCCGGCGCCAGCATACCCGACATCGCTGCCTTCACTTCATCCAGCGCATCGTAAATGATGTTGTAGTAGCGGATGTCGATGCCGTTAGCCTCTGCGAGCTTGCGTGCCGACGCATCGGCACGCGTGTTGAAGCCGATGATGACGGCTTTCGATGCCACAGCCAGGTTGACGTCGGATTCGCTGATGCCACCCACGGCCGCGTGCACGACCTGTACTCGCACCTCGTCAGTAGACAGTTTCAGCATCGAAGCCACCAGCGCTTCCTGCGAACCTTGAACGTCTGCCTTGATGATCAGCGGCAGGGTCTTGACTTCGCCTTCGGCCATCTGCTCGAACATGTTTTCCAGCTTGGCTGCCTGCTGCTTGGCCAGCTTCACGTCGCGGAACTTACCCTGACGGAACAGCGCGATTTCACGCGCCTTGCGTTCATCAGCCATGGCAACCACTTCTTCACCTGCGCTCGGCACCTCGGTCAGGCCTTGAATCTCTACCGGAATGGAAGGACCGGCTTCCGCCACTGGCCTACCATTCTCGTCCAGCATTGCACGTACGCGCCCGTAAGCCGCGCCAGCCAGCACGACGTCGACGCGCTTCAGTGTACCGGACTGCACCAGGATCGTTGCTACCGGACCGCGGCCTTTGTCCAGACGCGCTTCGATCACCAGCCCCTTGGCAGGCGCATCGACCGGCGCTTTCAGCTCCAGCACTTCAGCTTGCAACAATACGTTTTCTAGCAGCGAATCGATGCCTTCCCCGGTCTTTGCAGACACCGGGATGAAAGGCACATCGCCGCCGTACTCTTCCGGCACCACGCCTTCGGCTACCAGTTCCTGCTTCACGCGATCCGGGTTGGCGCTCTGCTTGTCGATCTTGTTGATTGCCACCACCAGCGGTACACCTGCAGCCTTGGCATGCGAAATCGCTTCCTTGGTTTGCGGCATCACGCCATCGTCGGCGGCCACCACCAGGATCACGATATCGGTCGCCTTGGCGCCACGCGCACGCATTGCGGTAAACGCTTCGTGGCCCGGAGTATCGAGGAAAGTCACAATGCCACGCGGCGTTTCCACGTGATACGCACCAATATGCTGGGTAATGCCGCCCGCTTCGCCGGACGCCACCTTGGCACGGCGGATGTAGTCGAGCAGCGAGGTCTTGCCATGATCGACGTGACCCATAACGGTAACCACCGGTGCGCGCGGCAGCAACTCGGCATCCTGATGTCCTTCGCTTTGCTCCAGCATCGCTTCCGGATCGTCGAGTCGTGCTGCATGAGCGCGGTGACCCATTTCTTCGACGATGATCATCGCCGTTTCCTGATCCAGCACCTGATTGATGGTAACCATCTGGCCCAGCTTCATCATCTGCTTGATGACTTCGGAAGCCTTCACGGCCATCTGGTGAGCCAACTCACCCACGGTAATGGTTTCAGGCACAGCCACATCGCGCACCACGGCCTCGGTCGGCACCTGGAAATTGCTTTCGCGTTCATCATGGTGACCGCCACGGCGCCCCTTCGGTCCCGCACGCCATCCATCGCGTGCCGACGTCGACGACGCGCCACGGGTTTTCATGCCGGTACCGCGCTTCTTGGCGTCATCCTGCCAGGTTGATGCCACATTGGCGGACTTGATGGATTTCTTGTCGGAACCCGTACCGGTCTTCTTTTCTTCCTTGGCCTTTTCCGCCGGCTTCTTGTCGGCAGGACGGTGCAGCGTGCCTTCGGTAGGTTTTGCTGCCACCGCCGGCGGCGCCTCCGGTGCTTTGACCACTTTGCGCGGCGAATTCATCATGGCGCGAATCTGCGCCACTTCATCTGCCACGGCCTTGCGAGCGCGCTCAGTTGCCACCGCACGCTCCTCGGCTTCTTTAGCCGCTCTCTTGCGAGCCTCTTCTTCCGCGGCAAAACGCTGTTTGCTTTCTTCATCGCTTCGCGCTGCGGCAGCCTGTGCGGCCTCGCGTTCAGCGCGTTCGCGTTCGGCCTGCTCACGGGCCTTGGCTTGTGCTTCTTTTTCAGCTTCCAATCTTGCCAGTCGCTCCTGTTTTTCACGCAATTCCGCTTCCTGGCGAGCGATCAGTTCAGCCTGGCGGCGTGCCTCCTCAGCACGGCGTGCACGTTCCGCTTCATCGATGATCGGCGCAGCAGGAGCTGGTGGCGCTTCCGCCTGAACCGCAGGCGCTGCTGCGCTTTCCGTCGGCTCGTCGCGCTTGACGAACGTACGTTTCTTGCGCACTTCCACCTGGATGGTGCGCGATTTACCGGTCGCATCAGCCTGACGGATTTCCGTCGTTTCCTTGCGCGTCACGGTGATTTTGCGCTTTTCGGCGTCAGGCGCGGCGCCATGGGCACGGCGCAGATGTCCGAGCAGCTTGTCTTTGTCCTCTTTGGACAATTCGTCGGACGCCGAGCTTTTCTCGACACCGGCTGCGCGTAGCTGCGTCAGCAGCACTTCGGCTGGCATCTTGAGCTCGGTGGCAAATTGGGCTACGTTAGTACTCGCCATTCAGTCCTCTTTTCTGTATATCCTAGGGTCGCGGTGCAATAATCTCTTTCGTTATCCTGTCGGATTATTGCGCCTCGACCAATTGCCATGCCTTGGCCTGCAGGGCCTTCGCACGATCATCATATTTCGCGTCAATCAGCTTCATTTCTTCATCGCTGACATCCTCAAAGCCGCTTTCTATCAGCTGGCGTGCCCGCTCGCTCGACAGTGCCAGCACTGCGCCGAATTCGTCATATGCCATGCCGGCAAAATCGGCCAAGGTCTTGATACCTACCAGACCCAGCTTGCCCGCGGTGATGCGATCCATGCCTTCCAGATTAGCCAACGCTTCATCCATGCCTTCCAGGCCTTCTTCGGAAGCGATCGCCTCCGTCACCAGCGCATCGCGTGCACGATTGCGCAGCTCATTGACGGTATCCTCATCGAAAGCTTCGATATCCAGCATTTCCTGGATAGGCACATAAGCGATTTCTTCCAGGCTGGCAAACCCTTCCTGCACCAGAATGTCGGCCACTTCTTCATCCACGTCCAGTTTTTCCATGAACAACGAACGGGTTGCTGCAGCTTCCAGCGCGGATTTGTCAGCCGATTCCTCAGCCGTCATGATATTGATCTGCCAACCGGTCAGCTCGGATGCCAGGCGCACGTTCTGACCGCCACGACCGATTGCAATCGCCAGGTTGTCTTCATCGACCACCACATCCATCGCATGCTTATCTTCATCAACCACGATGGAAGAAACATTGGCCGGCGCCAGCGCACCGATCACGAACTGCGCCGGATCTTCCGACCACAATACGATATCCACGCGCTCACCACCGAGTTCCGCCGTCACAGCCTGCACGCGTGAACCACGCATGCCGACGCAGGTGCCGATAGGATCGATACGCTTGTCATTGGTAAACACGGCAATCTTGGCGCGGACACCGGGGTCGCGTGCCGCCGATTTAATTTCCAGCAGACCTTGTTCGATTTCCGGCACTTCCATCTCGAACAGCTTCATGATGAAACCGGGCGCTGTACGCGACAGGATCACTTGCGGTCCACGTGCATTGCGTTCCACTCGCAGGATAAAGGCACGGACACGGTCACCCACGCGCAGATTTTCCTTGGGGATCATCTGGTCGCGCGGCAGGCGCGCTTCGATCTTGCCAGACTCCACGATCGCATCGCCACGTTCCATGCGCTTGATCGAACCGGTCACGAGCGAATCGCCGCGCTCCAGAAAGTCGCTCAGGATCTGCTCGCGCTCCGCATCGCGAATGCGCTGCAGCACGACCTGCTTGGTATCCTGGGCAAAGCGGCGGCCGAAATCGATGGACTCGATAGGCTCTTCTATATAGTCATCGACATCAATGTCGGCAATCTGTTCACGTGCTTCGAACAGCAGCACTTCCTGATCCGGCAACTGCAGGCCGGCTTCATCCGGCACCACGTGCCAGCGGCGATAGGATTCGAATTCACCGGTGTCGCGATTGATCGATACGCGGACATCTACCTCCCCGGTGTAGCGTTTCTTGGTGGCCTGGGCAAGCGCATGCTCCAGCGCACCGAACACTATTTCCTTGTCGACGTTTTTTTCGCGCGCCAGCGCATCGACCAACAATAAAACTTCGCGACTCATGCTTTGCGACTCCTAAAATCCACTTTCGGCACCAAACGCGCCTTGTCCACATCGGCAAGCGTAAACTCCAGCATCGCCGGCCCGTCCTTACTTTCAATTTCCAGCTTCAGCGTATCCCCATCCGGGGCATGCAAAATTCCCTGAAACGTCTTGCGGTTAGCTGCGGATGCCATGGGCATGCGCAATTTCACCGAGGCCTCCTGCCCTGCGAAGCGCACGTAATCCGATACTTTCTTCAAAGGCCTGTCCAGGCCCGGCGACGACACTTCGAGACGCTCAAAGGCCGCATTTTCCACCGTCAGCACATGCAGCAACTGATGGGTAACCTTCTCGCAGTCCTCTACCGTAATCGTCTGCTGCTCACCCTCTAGCGGCGGAAAATCGATAAATACCGTGATCAAACCGCGCGCACCCTGCTGGAAATCCACCAGTTCATATCCAAGGCCTGCGACAGTCTTCTCAATCAATTCCAGCAAGGGCAAGGCAGCTCTCCATTCATGCAGAAAAACCGTCCGCCCGGCGAACGATTTTTTCGAATACAAAACGTTTAAGAAAAAAAAAATGGGCATCTGCCCATCTTTTATAATCAAGTCGCCTGCGTTGTTTCCACAGAAGGTCTTGTGGGGCCGACTTTATTAGCAGCAGAATTATAATTCATAACTGCTCTGGTCGCAATGCCGATCCTTACCGAACCGGCAAGCGCGCCCTGCCCGGGCGCTGCTTCTGTTGTTTTTCTTCAGGCGCTTATCCGCGCGTCCGGCGGCGCGCTCCGGACGGGCGCCCGCCCGTCCCCATTCCAAGACCTCGTCCGGTTGTGCCTGTCCGCTGGCGCGGCTGCGCCATGCCAGCGAATCCCAGCGCAGTCTGCAAGGGATCAGGCTGGCGCGAGCGCCCCTGGTTCCGACCCTGGGCCTTGCCATTGCGGCCGGCACGCTGACCGTTATCATAATTACCACCATTGCCGCCCCGACCTTCATTACCGCTCCGGCCTTCATTGCCAGAACGATTACCATTGGCCTGGCGGGGATTGCCTTTGCCGGCGGCGCTATTTTTTTCCAGTCCACACAGTTTCAGCAAATCGCGTACCGCATGCTCATCCATTTCTTCCCAGCGCCCCCGCTTGAGCGTGGATGGCAGAGTCAACATGCCGTAGCGGGTACGAATCAGGCGCGAAACAGTCAAGCCGACCGCCTCGAACATCCGACGCACTTCACGATTACGGCCTTCACCAATGGTCACGCGGTACCACTTGTTCACACCATCGCCACCGCCATCAGCAATACGGGAAAATTGTGCGAGACCATCTTCCAGCTCCACGCCGCTCAACAGTTTCTGGCGCATCCCCTCTTCCAGCTCGCCCAGCGTACGCACCGCATACTCACGCTCAATGCCATAACGCGGATGCATCAGGCGGTTGGCCAAGTCACCCGAAGTGGTAAACAGCAGCAAACCTTCCGTATTAAAGTCAAGGCGACCCACTGCCAGCCATTTCCCGGTTTTCATGGTCGGCAAATGCTCGAATACCGAGGCACGACCTTCCGGATCGCTATGACTGACAATCTCACCGGCAGGCTTGTGATACACCAGCACGCGGGGAGGCTTGCTGCTGACCTTGCGCTGCAACAATTTGCCATTGATGCGAACCTGATCCGTCGGCAGAATGCGCTGACCGATATGGGCAGGCTCACCATTCACGGATACGCGTCCGGCGATAATCAGTTCCTCCATATCACGGCGCGATCCAAGACCGGCCTCAGCCAGCACCTTGTGCAACTTTGGCGCATCATCGTCGGCAGTCAGGTCGCGGCGAACTGGCTTGCCCTTCACCTGGGAGCGCCCTTTGCCCCGCGCGTCACCTTCGACTATCTCGCGGTCATAAGCGTCAGAAGTTACGAAGGAGAACACATCGTCCGGCGCCGCGCCTTTGGCACGAGCCGCCGAGGGACGGGCATTCGAAGACTGAACGCGCCCCTTGCCGGCACCGGCCTTTCCTTTGGTCCTGCCGTTGCGCGGCAGGCGATTATTGGGAACCCCTTCCGCCTGATCAGGCGCACCCTCAGGCGAAACGACCGGAGCAGAAGCACCATCCTCAGTCACGGTAACGGCAGCCACCATCGACTGACCCGACTCGGATTTCACGCGGCGACTGCGCTTTTTTTCAGGGCCGACTTCAGGACCGGAGGCATTTTCATCCTGAGGTGCATCGGCGACATTTTCCGCAGCACGCGCAGCAATGCGATTGCGGCGCAGCGCACGCGGACCGCGCACACCTCGTTTAACCGGCTTGCCTTTATCATTGCTATCAGTAGCGACGGGAGCGCCGCCATCTTTATCACGCTCTGATTCTACGGCTAGGGAAGCGCTCTGCGGCGCATCATTGGGAGGAAGAGTCATTGTTCAGTTTATGTGTATCTTGATCCGGATTCGCATCCTCAGCGCTTGGCTCCAGGGTCTGCTCATGAAGCACATCGCCAGACTCAACCGAATAGGCTTCGTCCGATGAGGAGGTTGCCACCTCAAGGAAATCGGATTCGTTATCTGGGTCACCTGCCAGTGCAGGCGAATTTATCGCATTGTTATCGTTTTCAAGCGCCGCTTCATCCTGCGTCGCCTGCTCGTTTTCATTCCCGGCATTACCGGCATCAGGGCTGACACTCTCTTGTTGCTCAAGCGGGAGCCCGGCTTCCTGCATGGCAGCAGCCAAGGCTCCTTCCTGCAAGCCCCCCTGCTCTGCTTGCTGCAAGGCAGGCAATTGACTCAAGGAATTCAACCCCAGGTCATCCAGAAACTGTTTGGTGGTCGCGAACAAGGCGGGGCGGCCCGGTACGTCGCGATGTCCCACAGATTCGATCCAACCCCGATCTTCGAGCATCTTGATGGTTTGGGAGTTCACTGTAACGCCGCGTATATCTTCAATATCACCACGGGTCACCGGTTGACGGTAAGCAATGATGGCAAGGGTTTCCAGTGTGGCACGCGTATATCGCTGCGGCTTTTCCGGATGGAGCCTGTCCAGATATACCTTCATTTCAGGTTTGCTCTGGAAACGCCATCCCGTAGACAACTTGACCACTTCGACGCCCTTGCCGCTCCAATCTTGACGCAATTCTTCCAACAGAGTCTTGATGGTTTCGGCATCAACTGTTTCGGCCTCAGCCCCTTCAGCAATGAACAGCTTTTTCATATCCTGTAAGGATAGGGGCTCATGTGCGCATAACAGCGCAGTTTCGAGGACTCTTTTCGCCTCAATAGTATCCATGTGTATTTGTATACGGCTTACTTGTTTGCAATTCCGCAGGGCTTAATTCAGGGACCGATGCCCGAATACCAAGGACATCAGGAGCAACGTACCTGTAGACGCTGCCATCTCCGCGTTCACTTTATATGTGGTGTTATGGGAACGAGAGGCTGAGACAAAAAGACTTGATCGCCTGGGTACAGGATGAGGGCGTTAGAAACGCACATCCCCTCCCCATTGAACGCGCATTATACACAGGGCACGATGAATCTCAAGGGGGTGAAGAATCCCTGTCCAAGAAAGTGCACACCCTTGATCGGGCTGTCTTGGAGCAAGAGGATTGACGACAGACGCAAAAACGCGCCAATTCGCGAAAACAGCGACTGAGACAAAATATTCATTGCCGGCGATCGGCATTTCGCTCAGGAAGGACTTTACACGTGCAGGCAAGACAACAGGCCATTAATCCGCATTTTTGGGATTAGCCTTTTTGCATTGCCAAATAGTTTTCCCCCTTACAAATAGATGGAAGGCGGAGAACTCCAACCACTCCAGACCCACCACCCCGCTTCCTTGAGTTTGCAATCCAGCGAGTCGCGCAAAGTGCGAACCCCTGTTTGACGACAACCGCCGCGCTCCCAGGACTTCAAATATGCTTGCCCTCACATTCAGCGCAACCTGAGCAGCAGTCACTTGGATTGATACCTTTTCACCGCCAGCAAACCTTATTCCGGCACCGTCAGCGTATTGCCCTTATCCCAGGCCGATTGCCAGGCGTTCTCACGAATGACAGAACAAGTTACAGGAACAGGGCAAGCATGCCCGCACCAAATTACCCAGCAAATACTCAGCAAAAAAAGACCACAAAAGACAAAGAAAAAAGAGCGGGAGAAGTCACCACCGTTCTTAACAGACATCAATAGTTGCCAGGCACATCCCAAGGAACAAGAAGGCAGGGATAAGTGATGGCGTTTGCAAAAACCTCCCCATAGTGCCCACCTAATGAATTAAGCGCTATGCCTCAGGATTCGCAGGACAGCACCATCCCTTCCCGGGGAGGGCATAAAGTGATTAAGGAAGTGAAATTAAATGTGCGGCAGAAATGAAAAGCGCCGGACTAGCCGGCGCTTTATCTGCATTCTGGTTGCGGGGGCAGGATTTGAACCTACGACCTTCGGGTTATGAGCCCGACGAGCTGCCAGACTGCTCCACCCCG